>DATBYR010000176.1:0-2324 GCA_036513565.1 Methylocella sp.
CGCGTCGAGCGGCAGGATCGGTCCATGCGCCGACAAATTATAGGCGGTCGAACCGACCGGCGTGGCGACAAGCAGCCCATCGGCGATGAGTTCGCCGAGTCTCTCCTTGCCGTCAATCGAAATCCGCATTTTTGCCGCTTGATAGTCCTGGCGCAGGATGGAGACTTCATTGACCGCGCGCGCTTTGATGCTTTCCCCCTGTGCCCCGGTTGCCTCCATCAGCAATGGATACACGATCGATGCTTCCGCTTGGTCGAGACGCTGTTCGAGGTCTGGGCCATGGAATTCATTCATGAGAAAACCCACCGAGCCCCGCTTCATGCCGTAGATCGGCTTGTTTTTTCCCATGAAGCGGTGCAGCGTCTGCAGCATGAGCCCATCGCCGCCAAGCGCCACGACGACATCGGCTGTTTCCGGATCAATCGTTCCAAAGCGCGCGGCGAGGCCGGCCTGTGCCGCATTTGCTTCCGGCGTGCCGGACGACAAGAAAGCGATGCGCTCGAAGCGGTGTTTTGCGCTCTTGCTTGGCTGCATGTTGGGTTGCTCCGGCCGTGATGTTTATCATAGCCGCGAGCCGCGTTCGCCGTAAAGCCGTCGCTTAATCGATCACCTCCGGCCGGTCGCCGGCCAGAAGCAGCTGAGGCACCTGCGTGAAGGTCCAGGTGTCGCCTTGCCTGTCAAAGACCCAGAGGAGATCGAAACGGTCGAGCGGCCAATATTGCGGCGCGGTTGTCTTGTTTCCCAGAATGGCATTGGCGATGACCTGCATAGTGTTGTGTTTCCATGCGATCAGCACCGTGCCTTGCGCGGCGATCACTTTTTGCACAAGTTCGTTTTCCTGGCCTTCGTAATAGTCGCGATTGAGCTCGGCTTCGAGGAGGTTTGCGAGCGGCAACAAAGTATGCTGCGGCCGCAGACTCGGAGCTGCCGGTCCGGCCTTGCACGCGAACAAAATTTCTGGCCGTGCGAGGGCAGGGTGGACAAAGCGGTTGTCTCGTGGCGCAAAAAAACGCGCGAGTGCGCCCGCGCGCTGCCAGCCGCGCACCGTGAGCTCTTGCTTGCTCTTCACGCCTTCCTGGGTCACGCCGCGGATCGATTTGTCCGGGCTCGGCCTTTCCGCATGCCGGATCAGCATAATTTTAGAACAGCTCATCGCGCTTGCTTTCGGTTCCGTGGTCTGGCCGGGGTAGACGATGGACACCAAAAATTACGGGTAACTTTGGCGGTTGATCGGCCTCGTCGACAAGGAGCTGCTTTGACTCTTTGAGTTCGATCGATACCTTTCCGGACCTCGCCGCCCGATGCGGTCACCGCGTCACGCCGGAGATCGCGCCGAACGCAATTGCACCCCAAATCGCGCGGGCCCCGCCCCGACATTCCCCGCTGTCTTGCCAGCACGGGCTATTCGCCGCATGATACTTGGCCAAACGAATCGGCGCGAACCTAATTAAAGTTTAGCGGATCTCAATCGAAGGTTCTAGGACACTATGACAAAAACTGTCCGGGTTTACGAGGTTGGCGCGCCCGAGGCGATGCAGTTCGAGGATATCGAGGCGCCGCCGCCAGGGCGCGGTGAGGTGCTTGTCCGCAACCATGCGATCGGCGTCAATTTCATCGACATTAATTTTCGCGGGGGAGCTTATCCCGTGCCTTCGCTTCCCTTCACGCCCGGCAGCGAGGGCGCGGGCGAAATTGAAGCCCTCGGCAAGGGCGTGACGGGTTTCAAGCTGGGCGACCGGGTCGCCTATGCCACGAACCTGGGCGCCTATGCCGCGGAGCGGCTCATCGAAGCGGATCGTCTCGTCAAGCTGCCGAAGAGCATTTCCTTTGAGACGGCCGCGGCGATGATGCTGAAGGGCCTCACCGCGCAATATTTGCTGCGCCGGACCTTTCGGGTGAAGGCGGGCAATACGATCCTCGTTCACGCGGCGGCGGGCGGGGTCGGACTCATTCTCTGCCAATGGGCGAAGGCGCTCGGTGCGACCGTGATCGGGACGGTGGGCTCGCCCGAAAAAGCCAAGCTCGCCAAGAAGGCCGGAGCCAAGCACACGATCCTCTATCGCGAGGAGGATTTTGCCGCCCGCGTGAAGGAGATCACGAAGGGAAAACTCTGCGATGTGGTCTATGACGGCGTCGGCAAACCAACCTTTCCGGCCTCGCTCGATTGCCTGAGGCCGCTTGGAATGTTCGTGAGCTTCGGTTCGGCTTCGGGCCAGATCGAAGCGTTCAACCTCGGCCTCCTTTCGGCGAAAGGTTCGCTCTTCGCCACCCGCCCGTCGCTCCATACTTATTCGGCGAAACGCGCGGATCTCGAAAAAATGGCG
>DATBYR010000177.1:0-3407 GCA_036513565.1 Methylocella sp.
GCGTGAATCCCAACAAGCGCAGCTTTTCGCGCAATCACACGCTTGCATCCGAGGCCGGCCGCAAGGGGGGGCATGCCTCGCATGGCGGCCCGAAAAAACCCGCGATCGAGGGTTGAGAGCAAAAGCCAATATAAAGCCAATTAAGGAGGCGCGGCGGCGGGTTCCAACCGCCGCGTTTTCTTTCAATTTGAACTATGGTTCAACGCCGTCATCCTTGAAATGCGCCGCGGCGCGCGGGACATCCAAATATCCCGTTACAATTTCTTCAAGGTGAGGCTTTTGCCTTCCTTTGGGTCTTTTTTCCAGGTGCCGTCGGGTTGCGCGTCAAGGTAGGTTTTATGCCCCTTGCGCGCGGTTAACACGAGGCGGCCGTTGACGATTTGCCAGCCGGCCGGATCGAAAATCACGATCCCCTGATCGCGACAACCGGGAGCGAGAGAAGCCTTTTCCCTGCCTGGCCCCTTCACTCGTTTGTCCAAGGTCAGCATGCAACCGGTATCCTTGCCGCCGTCGCGCAGGATGGAATAACGCCCGGCCGCGTCGGCTGGCGCGGCCGCCCTCGCGCCAACGCATATAAATACGCTCGCCGCAAGAACCCGCCAGGCGTGCCCCCAACGCATCTTTGGCACTTGGAAACCCCTTTCGCGCCGGCGTCGGCGACCGCCGACGCTCCAAATTAGACAATAGCCTAAATCTGGTGTTGTTTGGCAAGCATGTGAAGAAAACGTCATTTCGGCGCGGAAACCAGCGCCGGTCTGCGGTTGGCGCGGCAATGGCGTTTGCCAGCGATCCTGATATGATGTCACCTTGGGCGACGCGATTCGCTGGTTTTCGAGTCATGAAAGCGGCGGATTTACGAGCTGTGCTAGTTTTTGTTGGCTGATCGCGGTTGCTGAAATGACTGATTTCAAGGGGAAAGCGTGTGCGCCGCTTGTTACGCTCGGTCTTATTTGGGCGCTGATTGCCGGCCCTGGCATGGCTTCGGCTCGCGCCGATGAATTCCGGGCGCGCTATACGGTGAGCCTCATCGGCTTTCATATTGGGGAGGCGGCGGCGGCGGGGTCGCTCGGTCCGGCAAGCTACCGGATCGATCTCAATGCCAAGCTGACCGGCGTCGCGGCGATGGTCGCGAATGTCAAGCTGGCGCTCGCTGCGTCCGGGGCTCTGCGCAGAGGCGGCGTCGCGCCTTCCACCTATGCTACGACGTCCGCCAGTTCCCAAGGGAGCCGGACGGTGCGCATGTTGCTCGATGCCGGAAACGTCAAGGCCGTGGAGATCTTCCCGCCCTTCGAGGACAAGGAAGGAAGAGTGCCGGTCACCGCGGCGAACAAGCGCAACATTCTCGATCCGGCGACCGCCCTGATCATGGCGGTTCCCGAGAGCCAACCTCTGGTCGGTCCTGCCGCGTGCAACCGGACGATCCCGGTCTACGACGGCTATGTCCGATTCGATGTCACGCTCCACTATGTTGGCGTAAGAGACGTGGCGGTCGACGGATACTCCGGTCCGGTTTCGGTCTGCGCCGCGCGCTATACGCCTGTCTCCGGTCACAAGCGCGACTCCAAATCGACAAAATTCATGGCCGAAAACACGGACATCGAGGCTTGGCTCGCGCCGATCGCGCGGGCGCATGTCGTCGTGCCCTTCCATGTCGCAATGATGACCTTGGCCGGCACCGCGGTCATCGACGCAGTCGAATTTTCGGTCGAGCCTTCGGACCTGACGGCGACCACCACGCATTGAGGGAGCGGCGGCGCGGCATCAGATGAGAGACGGAACCCACTGCCATGATCACCCTTTACACATTCGGGCCTTACTTCGGGCTTCCAGATGCAAGTCCTTTTGTTATCAAAGCCATGCTGCTCTTGAAGCTCGCTGGCCTTGAGTACGGCGAAGATCGCGGCGGGTATGGCAAGGCGCCAAAAGGCAAGCTGCCTTATATCAATGACGACGGAACTGTCGTCCCGGATTCGACGTTCATCCGCTTTCACATCGAGAAAAAATACGGATTCGATTTCGACGCCGGGCTCACGCCGGAGCAGAGGGCAGTGGCCTGGGCGGCCGAGAAAATGTGCGATGAGCATCTTTATTGGGCCTTGGTGGCGACGCGCTGGATCGACGACGCCAATTTTGCCAAGGGGCCGGCCCAATTCTTCAAGACCGTGCCAACGCCATTCCGGCCGGTCGTGCAAAACCTGGTTCGCCGTAAAGTTAAGAAGACATTGAAGTTGCAAGGATTTGGGCGCCATACCGGAGGCGAGCAAGATGAACTCGCGATTGCTGACATCAATGCGCTTGCTTCCCTATTGGGGGACAAGGCTTTTTTGATGGGCGAAAAGCCCTGCGGGGCGGATGCGACGGTCTTCGCCTTCGTCGCGAGCTTTCTCACGCCGCTGTTCTATACGCCGATCCGTACCGCTGCGGAGCGCCACGCCAATCTCGCCGGCTATAAGGACCGGATCACGCGGCTCTATTTTTCGCGTTCTGAGGCCGAACCGCTTGCCGCGACAAGCGCCGCCTAATCGGCGCAGGCCAGAGTTTTCGGTTCCGGCCAAGGTCGAAAATCGCCCAATGGTCCTATTGACAGAAGGGGCCTTCCGAGTCCCTGCACGCGCAGGGTTTCAGCATCGCCAATAATGCCTCTTTCCACAATCTCTGGGGGTAGCTCGTCTTTCATTTCCATATATTGTGGTGAACAAACAAGGATTTACGGTGAGTCAGCGATTCGGGCGCGATTCGTTCGTCTCCCGTTCGAACCGTAAACAATGCGCCCCCGGCGGCCTCATTATGATACATAAAAGCGCCGTTGTGATACATTGGGCCCAAGACGGGAGGTAAGCGCGAAGGCTTCCTTCCGGTGTGCTGCCGGCCTATCGCCTGAGCGGCGATGGGCCCAAGACGATAGGCCGCCAGGCAAATCTCGCTGTGTTGCAGCCGGATTACCATGAACCGTCACCGCTGCCGTACGCGCCTGATCGTTTTCCCGCGCCGGTTAACCAATGAACATTTCCTTTCCGGCCGCCAAAGCCTTTTCACCGGACCGCGCCAGCGGCGTGAACGTGCTGCTCGGGCCGACCAATACCGGCAAGACGCATTACGCCATCGAGCGGATGCTTTCCTATTCCAGCGGGATGATTGGCCTGCCGCTTAGGCTGCTCGCGCGCGAGGTCTATAACCGCGCGGTGGAAAAAGCCGGCACGGCCGCTGTCGCGCTCATTACCGGCGAGGAAAAAATCAAGCCGGAATCGCCGCGCTACTGGGTTTCAACCGTCGAGGCGATGCCGCGCGACCTCGACCTCGCTTTCGTGGCGGTGGATGAAATTCAGCTTGGCGCCGATCTCGACCGCGGCCATGTCTTCACCGACCGGCTGCTGCACCGGCGCGGGCGCGAGGAGACTTTGCTGATC
>DATBYR010000178.1:0-3706 GCA_036513565.1 Methylocella sp.
CCAGCCGCCTTCGGCGATCGCCCTTGCGCCAAACGAAATCCGCTCTCCGCCTTCGAACAAAGGCGCGATCATGGGATGCGTCTTAAAACGCTGAAATTCGTCAAATGGAGACAGCGTCGGATTCCAATAGTTCAAGTGAACGACGAAACCAACGGCGACGAGTCCGTCTTCGAAATGATAGAGGAACGAGCCGCCGCCGGTGCGATTGTCGAGCGGCCAGCCGAAGGTATGCTGGACGAGGCCAGGCCGGTGCAAAGAGGGATCGATCCGCCAAAGCTCCTTCAAGCCGATGCCGAATTTTTGCGGCTCGCGATTGTTGTCGAGGCCGAACTTCGCGATCAGCTCCTTGGCGAGCGAACCCCGCGCGCCTTCGGCGATCAAAGTATATTTGCCACGAAGCTCGATGCCCCGTGTAAATCCGCTCTTGAGGCTTCCGTCGCGGGAGATTCCCATGTCTCCCGTAGCGATGCCCAAAACCTCCCCCGCTTGGCCATAAAGGACCTCGGCGCCCGCGAAGCCGGGAAAGATATCGACGCCCAAGGCCTCCGCTTTCGCCCCCAGAAAGCGCACGACATTGCCGAGCGAGCCGATGAAATTGCGATGATTATTCATGAGGCGCGGCAAGACGAAATTGGGCAGCCGGAGCGCCCTCGCGGAGCCGAGCACGTAGAACCGGTCGGCGGTCACTTCCGTCTTCAGCGGCCGATCTCGATCCTGGCGCCAAGCGGGGAGGAGTTTATCGAGACCGCAAGGATCGACGACCGCGCCGGACAAAATATGGGCGCCGAGTCCGGCGCCTTTTTCGACGACAACGACCGAAACTTCCGGCGCAAGCTGTTTGAGGCGGATCGCGGCGGCGAGACCCGCGGGGCCGGCGCCGGCGATCACGACATCGAAATCCATGGTTTCGCGTGGCGGCAATCTGATTTCTGCCTCGGTCATGGCGGTTTTTGATCCTTGCGCGCGTCCCATGCCTCGTCCTCGTTTACGTCCCTAAAGTTTTAAGTTTGGGGGACGATTTGGCAACAACGGCATGCGCACCAACCGGCTAAAAAGGAGTCAATAGCCGGAACCAAGCCTGATAAGGGGACCGATATTCGTATACGATAGAGTTTTGGACTTCAATGCGAGCTAGAATTGGGTCAGGGCAAAATACTGAATCGTTAACAAGGGAGCAACTCCGTCCTTAAAGAGGGATTGACGGGGCCTTCAGGCGTTTGCGCTTGCTTGAGGGAGAGCTTGGATTTGTCCTTCTTGACGATATTGAAAACGATGTGGCGGACAATGGCCCTGATCATCGGCGGCGACCGCGGCGCGACCTCGGTCAAGGCCGAGATTTCCCGCTAAAACCCGTGCTTCCAGGCGTGCTCCGGTCCAATTGGACCGGATCACGCGCTAATGCCCGCCAGCCGATGTCGCGGCGATAGAAACCGCCCGGCCAATCGATCACATCGATCGCCGCGTAGGCGCGGGCCCGCGCGTCCGCCACATCGGCGCCAACGCCCGTGACATTGAGGACGCGGCCGCCATCGGCGAGAATTTGTTGGCCTTGGCGCTTCGTCCCGGCATGGGTGATCGCAACGAACGGCATTGCCCCCGCACGCTCGATGCCATGGATTTCGGTCCCCTTGACCGGCGCGCCGGGATAGCCCGTGGCGGCGAGCACGACGCTAAGCGCGGTCTTTGACGAGAGCCGCGCCGCACGCTCCGGCAGCCGCTCCTCGACGCAGGCGAGGAGCAAAGCAAGCAGATCCTCTTCGAGACGCGGCAGTATGGCTTGGGTTTCGGGATCGCCGAAGCGCACATTGTATTCGATGAGCCTTGGTCCATCCGCGCAAATCATCAAACCGGCGAAAAGGACGCCCTTGAAGGGCGCGCCCATCGCCGCCATTCCCTTGAGCGTTGGCGCAACGATCTCGTGCATGACCCGGTCGCGCATTCGCGCATCCATGACCGGCGCCGGCGAATAGGCGCCCATCCCGCCGGTGTTGCGGCCGCGCTCGCCTTCGCCCACGCGCTTGTGGTCCTGGGCGGAAGCGAACTCCATTGCCCGCGCGCCATCGCAAAGCGCGAAAAACGAAACCTCCTCGCCGTCAAGAAAATCCTCGACGAGGATATTTTGCCCCGCCTCGCCAAATTCGCCCGAAAACATCCGGCCGATCGCGGCTTCCGCCTCCTCGATGCTCGCCGCCACGGTGACGCCCTTCCCCGCCGCCAGCCCGTCGGCCTTGATCACGATCGGCGCACCTTTGCCGCGCACATAAGCCCTGGCGGACACGGCATCAGCAAAGCAGGCGTAGGGCGCCGCTGGGATGTTGTAGCGAGCGCAAAAATCCTTGGCAAAAATTTTGGAGCCTTCCAGCCGGGCGGCTGCCTTGCTTGGGCCAAAGGCCCTGATCCCTGTCGCCGTCAGCTCATCGACGATGCCGGCGACAAGCGGCGCCTCCGGACCGGCCACGACGAGATCGATCCGGTTCTCCTTGCTAAAGCCGGCGACCGCCGCATGGTCCTTTATGTCGAGCGGGACCGCGCGGGCGATGCCGGCCATGCCGGGATTGCCCGGCGCGACGAAAAGCGTTTCCAGTAACGGACTCTTCGCGAGCGCGATGGCGATGGCGTGCTCGCGTCCGCCGGAGCCGAGAAGAAGAACGTTCATGATTGAATCATTTGAAGCGGCGGGATAACGGCGGCTGCCATGCGCCCGATCAGGCTTTTAGAGGATCCGCAATTCTAGCCGATCGTACCAAAACGTTTCACGTGAAACATTTTGGTACGATTGACGGCCCGCGCAAACGCTCCTAGGAAGGTCGGCAAGATACGAAGCCGAGATTGATCAAGCAAAGTAATGCGTACCCGGGGAATTTTGTCACACCGGTATCGGCTTGGATGGAAAGCAAGGTGGTGAATCATCGTCGCCAAGTGATGCAAAGTTGTGCTCGGAGTCTTCCTGTTTCTATGCGGTCTGTTTCTATGCGGTCATATTTCGGTCGTTGGCTATGCACCGCGTTTAAGCGCGCTATCGGTCTGTTCGACCTTTGGGCCAGCGTCATTTCAATGTTACTCTCGATTCTCGACCATTACTGGCCGCAGTCACAGATTATTACCAAGTATCAATGGCAAATACCGATTTGGATGCTTGGCGGCGTGATACTCGTGCGCTTGTTGCTAGCGCCCTATTGGATGGCCAAAGAAGATGCTGAAAAACTCTCTGCAGAAAAACGAATAAGCGAGCAATTAAAGTCTAAACTGGTAATTAAAGATCAACAAAGACGCGCCGTTATCCTGGACAAGCCGCTAGGTGAATATGTCGCTACACGCGATAATGTTCCGATTAGGGTTATCGCGGGAACGGAACCTATGCCGCCCGAGTGGGTGAACCAGCGCCTCAAGGAAATGGGCGAAACGTGGCGCGTCTAACAAAATTGGTGGTCTTTACTGCCGGGCAGTCTTCCGAGCAGCGTTTCGCATTCCTTCAACATAACCACAACAGAAATTAAAGGTACTTACGCGTACGAGCCGTAAATTGGTGGCCGCACTGAGTTCTAGCGTGACGCATGACCCATTACGTCGCCTCGTCGCGGGAAAAGCCGCAAAAGCGGCGGAAGCTCGTCCGGTCCGAAAGCGCCTCGGCGAGCATCACATCCGAGAGATCATACCAGGTCGCAAGCAACAGCGCCTTGAACATCGAAAGAGGCGGCCAGGCCTT
>DATBYR010000179.1:0-6184 GCA_036513565.1 Methylocella sp.
TCAGCCTTTTGTCGCTTTTCGCGATGGCCAGCCGGCCGGGCGGATCGTGGCGGTGGTCAACCGGGCGCATCTCGAAAAATACCGCGATTCCTGCGGACATTTTGGCATGATCGACGCGATCGATGACCGCGACGTGTTCGCCGCCCTCATTCAGCATGCCGCCGGTTTTTTACGCGCGCACGGACTGCGCCGCATGCGCGGCCCATTCAGCTTGTCGATCAATCACGAAGCCGGACTCCTCGTCAAAGGGTTTGACCAACCTCACGTCGTGCGCACGAACCATGCTCCGCCTTATTATGGGCGCCACATCGAGGCGCTCGGCTTTCGCAAAGCCATGGATTTATTCGCTTACGTCTGCCGGATAGCGGAGTCGCACTTTCCAGAGCGCGTAGCCAAAACCGCAAACCGGTTCGCTTCCGCCAAGGAGATCCAAACCTATGGTCTGTCCCTGACGCATTGGCCAACGGAATTTTCCCGGGTGCTGCAGCTCTACAACGACGCCTGGGAGAACAATTGGAGTTCGATTCCCGTCAGCAACGCGGAGGCCAGACTGATCGCGGATCTTACCCTGCCCGTCGCCAAGCCATCCTGGATCAGAATAGCCCAATGGCGGGGCGAGGACATCGCGGTCGTAGCGCAAATACCAGACGTCAATGAAGCGCTCGTTGGGCTCGGCGGGAAGCTGTGGCCATCCGGCTTTGCGCGCATGCTGTGGCACATTCATGGCCGCGGGACGCGGATGACGCGGATCCCGATGATCGGCATCGCCAGCCGCTGGCGGGGAACCCGCATTGGTTCGATGGCTGTTTCGCTGCTTCTTGCCGAAGCGATTACCAAGGCGCGCCGTGCCGGGATCGAAGAGGCCGAAATCAGCTGGATCCTCGAAACCAATCGCGCGATACTCAATCTCGCGCGAAGGCTGCCGGCTCATTATACCCGTACATTCCGCATTTACGAGCGCGAGCTCTAATCCCGGCTACGCTTATGAACCGATTTGAAGGAGTCATCGCCAATGGAATGACACGGTGGTGCCGTCGCGGGAAGCGCATCGTTTCCGCGGGGCATGGAGTCCCGCCCCAATCTCGGCAACTGCGGCGTTGGTTGCGTTTTTTTGCCACATTCCCCTGCAATCTTAGTGTGTTGTCACAGGATAAATATTCGTTAAATATGTTCGTGTGCCGTTATTGATAATCCGCAATGCGGGGGAGCTTGTGGTGCAACGCGCCGCTCTCGTTCCAGAAGCCGAACCGGCGGCACCGCCGCCGCCAGGAGTTTCGCGCGTTCAAGAAAATATTCTCGCCCGCCGCGAACGCGATGTCCTCGCCTGGCTTTGCGGGCACATGCCGCGTGCCGTCACCCCGGACCGGCTCACCGGATTTGGCGCCAGCGGCGCCGCGCTCGCGTTCGCCGGCTATGCGGCGACCCGCTTGCATCCCGCGTTTTTCTGGCTGGCGACGCTCGGCGTCGTCATCCACTGGTTCGGCGATTCGCTCGACGGAAGCCTCGCCCGTTACCGCCGGATCGACCGCCCGCGCTACGGCTATTTTCTCGATCATTCCGTGGATGCGCTGTGCAACTTGACGATCATGACCGGCGCCGGGCTTTCCGCCTATATCCGTTTGGACGCCGCTTTGTTTGCGCTGCTTGGCTATTTCATGCTTTGCATGTACGTGTTCCTGTACAACCAGGTCTCGCACAGGTTTCAATTATCGTTTCTGGCGCTGGGACCGACCGAGCTTCGGATCGGGTTGATCGGCATCAATTGCTGGATGTATTTCGCCGGCGATTCGCGGATTGCGATCGGAGGCGAGACATTCTCGCCCTACGATCTCGTGCTGTGCGGCGCCGGAATCGTTTTCGTCTGTCTCTTCGCCGTCAACGTTTTCCAGGTGGCGCGGCAGCTGCGGCGCGAGGACGCATCGCCCAGCCGCCCGGCGGGGATTCCGTAAAACCCGGCACGCTCCGTCCGGAGATGACCACCGGGCCGCCACTGAATATGCGCATCAACGTTTGCAAAGGTCGCTTAGGGGTTTCCATTGGGACGGACGCCTCCCAAGTTACCGCCGCGATCGCTCCGCCGCGCGCCGCATGAGCGGAAAAAAAAGCGCGTAGGGCAATAGACACATGGACTTGAAAGTGTAGACAAGCCGCCGCGGAAACGCGATCTCGAAGCCGCTTTTTTCGAAGCCATCACAAATGATCTTGGCCGCCCGGTCCGCACTCATGATGAAAGGCATCTCAAAATTTGCTTGGGCCGTCATCGCGGTGTGAACAAAACCCGGATTAACGACCTGGATGGTGAGGCCCGCCTGCTCATAGGTGAGTCTCAACGCTTCCGCCATGTAGATCAGGGCAGCTTTCGTCGAGCCATAGGCGGTTGATCCTTCAATACCACCGTAACCCGCCAAGGACGAGGTGAGGGCGATCTGGCCTTTTCCGCGCCCTTTCATTGCGGCGAGCACGGGATCGAGACAATTGACCGTACCGCCGACATTGATCTCGAAAGTGCGCCAGACAAGGCCGGCCGAAAATCCGTCGCGTTCGGCAATGAAATAAACGCCCGCGTTAAGAAAGGCCAGCGCGATTGGTCCATGCGCCGCTTCGATAGGAGAGATCATGGCGGCCATGGCCGCGCGGTCGGTCGTATCGCCGGGAAAGCTGAAAATATTGTGGGATTCCGCGGCCAAGGCTTCAAGTTCGGCGGCCCGGCGCGCCGTCACCGCGACTATAAAGCCGCGTTGGGCGAGTTCGAGCGCTACTGCGCGGCCAATACCCGAACTTGCTCCCGTGACCCACGCAATGCCGTCATTTGGATGGGCACGATACATCAGTTTACCTCAAACCATAGGCAATACCCAACGATATCTGCTTCTAGCCGGTCGCTTGGGCGGGATAGTATACTTTTGTGCGGGATAAGATAGAGCCTCTCGCAATGCTCGCGATGCTCGCGATCCGAGCGATTTTCCATACCGGCGCGGCCTTGTATCAAAAGAATGCCGGATTCGACAAAGACGCGCAGGATTTGATCGGGGGCGGGCGCGAGCGTTCCGGACATCGCATGGCATTTTTGCCGCGCCGCGCACGCCGGAACCTACCGCCGGAATCGTCCTGCAATCGCGCCGTTGCCGCGAACCTCGAGCTCGATGGCGAACGGCAAGAGATAGATCCACTGGATGACGACGCCTCCGCTGCTGAGCCCTTTGGCGTGGCCCTAAACGGGCGGCCGAACGACCGGCGCGGCCGCTCGAATGAGGGATCGACGTTCGGCAATCACTCATGGCCGTAGCAGCACATGCATTCTGCGGAAAGGAACTTCCGCTTTGGCGATTCGAAGTCGTTGACACCGAGCGCCAAGGGTGTATTGTTCGGCATGGGGAATAGCGATCTCCCCTCGAGGCGGCATGCCCAAGCATCGCGTCAGGCTTTCTGAGCCAAGGGCGCTGCATGCCTTCATACACACCAATTTCTCCCGACAGACTCGTTCGACTGAGACGGTTCATCAAGAGCCGAAGTCTTGTCGACTACCACGCTGACAAGAAATTCTCGATCGTGAGGCACAAGGCCAACGAGGTTGCGGCATGAAATGGGTTACCCGCGAGCGCCCCAAGGTGGACCGGATCGCGTGTCCATGGCTCATCGCGCGCTTTATCGACAAGGACCCTGAGTTCCTCTTCGTGCCTGCTCCCCGCGTGCAGGCTGTAGCCAACGAAACCGGCGCGGCGCCCTACGACGTTCCGGACGTTGAACTAACCCATATTGGCGAATTCTGCAGCTTCGACGCCTTCTTAAAGCGCTATGAGCTGGCCGATCCCGCACTAGCCCGGTTGGCGGTGATCGTGCGTGGCGCGGACACCGGCCGACTCGATATCGCACCGGAAGCCGCAGGCTTGCTTGCCGTGTCGATTGGACTATCGGCCACGTTCGCCGACGATCATGACGCGCTCTATGCCTGGTGCGAATCCGGCCAAGGAGAGATCCACGTAGCCGCTGGTCGCAGTCGTGAGCTAGGCCGGCGTCGGTTGGAAGGACCTGAGGCTGATGACGATTATAGGAGGGAATGCCACCGTGATGAAACAGATGTTTGGCGCGTCACTACTGGCAATCGCGGCTTTCGTGCCGTTGCCGGCTTGGACTGAGGCTGATGAACAGGATGGCGCCGCGCTCGTACGCGCGCTGGGCGACACGAAGGCGACCTTGGAAAACGGGCTAAAGGCCAGCGAGCAAAAAGGCAGGCCAATCTCGGCGAAGTTTGAAATCGACGATGGTCGGCTACAGCTCTCCGTCTACACGATGCAAGGCGACGGCTTTTCTGAGTCATTGTGGACCCGGTAACGGGCGGCGTCGCCAAAGCGGAGCAAATCACGGACTCGGAGGATCTCAAGGCCGCCACGGCGCAGAGGGCTGCTGTCGGAAAGGCCACGGTAACTCTCTTGGCGGCCGCTCAGGGAGCGGTTCAGGCGAACAGGGGCTCGCGCGCGGTCAGCATTCTTCCGGATCTGAAGGATGGACATCCGGTCGCTCAGGTCACACTGCTCCAGGCTGGGGCCTTCACGACGGTCTCGGAGAAGCTCGATTGATAGTATCAAGAGCACGGCCTTGCCGCGCTCTCCCCGATCATTAATCAGGAGGCCAATGATGGTTCGCTTCACGGCACGTGTGCTCGGCTTCGCACTCGCCACTGCTCTCTCGGCTCCGGCGCTGGCTGCTGGCGACGATTGGCGCGCGGTTGCCGAAGCGCTCGGCAGGGCGGGCGCCGAATCGCCGGACGGGGTGTATCGAATAGGCCTTCCACGCACCGATCTCAAGGTGGTGCTCGATGGGGTGGAGCTGAAGCCGGCGCTGGCGCTCGGCTCCTGGCTCGCCTTTCGATTGCATGGGGATCAGGCGATGGTGATGGGCGATCTCGTCCTAACCACCGAAGAAGTGAGCCCGGTGATGCAGAAACTGACCGGGGAAGGGATCGAGATCACGGCGTTGCACAATCATCTTTTGCGCGCGGCGCCCCCTGCCTTCTATATGCATGTGCGCGGATATGGCGATCCGGTCAAGCTTGCCGCCGCCCTGCACGACGGTTTGCTGCTGAGTAAGACTCCGCTGATGCCGGCAACCGGCGCCGCGCCCTCGCCGATCGAACTCGACACCGCGTCAATCGACCGCACGCTCGACGCGAAAGGCAAGGTGAATGGCGGCGTGTACCAGGTGAGCCTGAAACGCGCCGAAACAGTGACCGATGCCGGCATGGCCGTGCCGGAAGCCATGGGTACGGCCGTGGCGATCAATTTCCAGCCCACGGGCCAAGGAAAGGCGGCGATCGCCGGGGACTTCGTCCTGACCGCCAATGAGGTCAATCCGGTGCTGCGGGCTTTGCGCGCCAATGACATAGAGGTCACGGCCTTGCACAATCACATGCTCGACGACGTTCCCCGCATGTTCTTCATGCACTTCTGGGCCAATGCCAACTTGACAAAACTCACCGCCGGATTGAAGGCCGCGCTCGATCAAATTCGCCTGGCAAACCAGTGATCGCCGGTTCTTATTGTACCGGCGCTTCAATCATTCGCGGCGGACAAGGGCGAGCGTGGATTCCTTCGCGTTACCCGGACCGGTCTCGGTTCTGGCGGCGGTAGCCTCTACATAACAGGAGTCGACCACGTCGTTAGCGAATCGATGCCGCATCGGGCTCGTCCAGCTCCACTTACATCCCGGCCAAACAGGGCCCAGGCCGTGACAAACCGGCTCTTGCGTCACGCTGGGCGATGGATAGGATACCTTACGCCGGCCGGAACGCTCCCGCACGGATTAGCATGACGGCGCAGCCTGCCAGCAAAACCGGCACCTGGCGAGTTATCTGTCGTCGGCCCTATAATGCCTAAATTATGTGCATTCGCCTAAAAGCGTGACAATGGGGTGTGCGCAAATAAGTAGTCCGCTGCGCATATCGAAATTGAGTTAGATCGATCCCTGGCTCCGGGTGAGGCGGGGGTATGCTTCGAAAGGTAAGGACTGAAAAATGAGCATGAACCGCGCCTATCGCAATCCGAATGAAATGCCGGCGGCGTTTCCGATTTTTCCGCTTGCGGGCGCCCTGTTGCTGCCGCGTGGCGAATTGCCTCTCAATGTCTTTGAGCAACGCTACCTCGCCATGGTGGACGATGCCATGAAAGGCGAGCGTATCGTCGGCATG
>DATBYR010000180.1:0-11618 GCA_036513565.1 Methylocella sp.
CCTGAATCGAAGCCATAGCTCATCTTATCGCGATCTTCATCCATTTGCGCGCCGTCATCTTGCCGGCGTGGACGACACGGCTGCGTCGAGGGCATTGGCGTCGCCAGGGGTATTCGTCGGCTCCGCCAACCCGAGCGCTTCAAGTTTACGTCCGATCGCATCGACTCTGGGTGCCTTGCCCGGCAAGGCTTCCGCCCGGACAATCTGGTTCAGGGCGACCGGTTGCAAATCGAGGAACTTATCGGCGAGACCCTGTATGCGCTCCGGCCGCGTCAAATGCGCCCATTCGGCGCGCAGCGTGCCGATTTGGTCCTGTTCCAGCTTGATCTCATGCTGGAGCTTAACGATGGTTTCGGCATGAAAGATTGTCTCGTATTTGATCGTATAGGCGTAGATTGCCGAGCCTATCAGCGCCGCGATCGCGAAAATATTTAATATCCGCACCATTTCAGCGGACTCCCGGATGAGCTTCTGGAAGCCTTGCGAGCGCCATCAGGCGATCGTCGAGACCGCGAGGCACGGCTCTCGTGCGCACGCCGTAACGAAGCTTGGCCGACCGTGCGCGTGGGTTGGCGCTCATTTCACGCCGCGAAGGCATCACCGGCTGCTTGCCCCTTAGACTGAAGGTTGGCTCCGGCGGAGCGATCTCGTGCGGCAGCCGCCGGGAGAGTGTTTGGCCGCGCCCGGAACGCACGGTGAAAAACTGTTTGACGATACGATCCTCAAGCGAATGAAAAGCCACCACGGCAAGCCGGCCCCCCTGTTTGAGGATCGCCTCGGCCGCGGCGAGCGCATGCACCAATTCGCCAAGTTCATCGTTGACCGCGATGCGCAGCGCCTGGAACGCGCGAGTCGCCGGATGCACCTCGCCTGGTTTGCCTGGTGCCACGCGGGCGATCATTGAAGCGAGCATCGTCGTCGACGTGAAAGGCGCCGTGGCGCGGTCCGTGACGATGGCATGGGCGATACGGCGGGACGCACGCTCCTCGCCGAAACGGTAGAATATATTGGCCAAGGTTGTCTCCCCGGCGGTATTGACAAGGTCCGCGGCAGTCGTCCCCTCGCCATCCATGCGCATATCGAGCGGGCCATCGGCCTGGAAGGAAAAGCCGCGCGCCGAGTCGTCGATCTGCATGGACGACACGCCGATGTCGAGGACAACGCCGTCGAAATCAACAAAGCCACGCTGCCGCGCCGCCTGGTCGAGCCTTCCAAATCGCTCCTTTGCAAGACAAAGCCGCCCCTGCGCTTCGGCCACGAGCCAGGCTCCGCCAACAATTGCGGCAGGGTCGCGATCGAGCGCGAGAACACGGGTGTTGGGCTT
Source organism: Methylocella sp. (assembly GCA_036513565.1). GTDB lineage: Bacteria > Pseudomonadota > Alphaproteobacteria > Rhizobiales > Beijerinckiaceae > Methylocapsa. The sequence goes on from DATBYR010000180.1 coordinate 1,325, forward strand.
GGCGAGCAGAGCCTTCGAATAGCCGCCGGCGCCAAAAGTGGCGTCGAGATAAAGTCCGCCCTCGCGCGGAGCGAGCGCGGCCATGACTTCGTCACGAAGCACGGGAACGTGCCGGGCCGGTCCGCCGGCGGCGAGATAAGCCTCATCACCGCGACCCGATGTCATTCCCGTGCTCCATGTGGCCGTGGCGGCGGCGAATCCGGCGCCACGTGTCTGGCACTGAGCTGTTTTCTGAAATCATGCAGCTGGCTTCTGGCCTCCGCCAGATGCACGCGAAAACGTCCCGGTTCCCAGATCTGAAACTTGAAATCATGCCCGACGAAAGTGACTTCCGCGGCGATGCCTGCATAGACTTTCACGCTTTCGCTCAGGTTTACCCGCCCCTCCGAATCGATCTTTAAAATCTCGCTGGTGCCAATGAGAGCCGTCGAAAACAGATCACGCTCCTCCGAATAGGGAGAGAGCGGACGAAGAAGCTCGTGAATTTCCCGCAGCAAGGCATGGCCCCCGCAATCCACGGCTTCCACATCGAGCGAGGGATGAACATAAAGACCTTCGAACCCATCACGCGCGAGCACCGCCCGGAACGCCGCCGGAATTGAGACCCGGCCCTTGGCGTCAAGCCTGCTTGTGTAATTCGAGAGAAATCCGCCAGAACCGTCCACTCCAAACCCCACTTGCGCGGGCCCGCTGCCGGGCGGCGAAGCGCCGCTCATGCGCCGCCGAACCACACCCGGCGTCTTAGCTCTGCGCGGGACAATTTGGGATACCATGGGAAAATTTGGGCGTCAATGGAATTGCAGAGCCCTCGCAAGGCAATCTTATGAAAGACGCGCGCGACAAATTGGGCCAGCCCGTTGACGAAACCGCCGTTGCCTGATTTTCGTCCGCGGTTCGAAGATTCGGAGCGGGCTGTGATGACGCGCACTGGACAGAAGACCGCATTCGCATTTGCCGGCGGCGGAAGCCTCGGCGCGATCCAGGTCGGCATGTTGCGTGTTCTGTTGTCCGCGGGAGTGCAACCGGATTTCGTGGTTGGCGCATCGGCCGGTGCGATCAACGCAGCCTATTTTGCCGGCGCCCCGAACGCGGACGGGGTGGAAAGGCTCGCGGAAATCTGGTCTGGCCTGCGGCGCGGCGACGTCTTTCCGGTCACGTTCAAAAGTGCATTCGGTCTGCTCCGGCATCCGGAGAGTGTCATCGATTCCGGCGGCCTACGGCATCTGATCGAGACCAATTTGGCTTACGCGCGCTTGGAGGACGCGGCGATTCCCATTCACGTCACCGCGACCGATGTCGAGGGAATGGCGGTTATTCTCTCGAAGGGACCGGCGATTGACGCAATCCTCGCGAGCGCCGCGATACCGGGCGTCTTCCCACCCGTTCGAATCGACGGCCAGACGCTGATGGACGGCGCAATCGCCAGGAACTCTCCCATTCGGGTGGCGGCGGACCTCGGAGCGCCACGAATCGTCGTGCTTCCAACTGGATATGCTTGTACCTTGAAAGAGCTTCCGAAAGGGGCGATCGCCAGGGTCTTGCATGCAATCACCCTGTTGATCGAGTGGCGACTCATCCACGATATCGAGCGGCTCGCGGACGAGGTCGAGGTTTGCATCGTGCCGACGCTCTGTCCGCTCGACGTGTCGCCATACGATTTCTCGGCGTCGGGATATCTCATTCAACGCGCCGAGGAGAGCACCCGAAAATGGCTCGATGGCGGCGGCCTTTCGCGTCGATCCCGGCCTCAGGAACTTGAGGCGCACCGCCATTGAATGGCTAACCGCGCTCCCAAGTCAAACCTAGCAAGCCGCGCTCCGGCAACAGTGACGTTTCGACGTTATTTACGGCTGGACGACTTGCGTTCCGGGGCGCCCGATTTGATACTAGGCTGCGTTACGGAGGGCGGATCGCTGGCCGGAAAGCTATCGGCAAGCTCGCGATCGAGCTGGTTTTGCTTGTCCTTGTCTGAGTTTTCGTGCTTTGGCTTTTTGTCAGTCTTGGTCTTTGCGTTTGGAGTCATGGTTCGCTCCTTTGACGCGGCGGGGCGGGCCACCAAGGAACGAACCCGATCGGCAAACCGTTCCCTCGGCCGTTGCCGCTTATTTTTTCGGGTTCCCGGCCATTCGGCCCAAGTTTGTCACGCTGGGTTTGCCGTTCCATTTAAGGCAGGATCCGCCCGCAGCGCTTTCCCTCGCATGCGAATTCGCTCTTGAACCTTTACGGGAAGGGCCAAGCGGTTGAATCGGCACTGGCGATGGCACGCCCTTCGGCGGTATGATGGAATGAAATTTCGCATACCAAACACGGGTTCAGCCAATGCACCTTTTTACGCGCTTTGGATATTTGGTCGCGGTCTTTTTTGTCATTGCCGCATTCATTGCCGGCGGAACCGGCACTGCTTTTCATCTGAGCCGGGAATCAGCCAGCGTTTTGGTGTTTTTGTTCTGGGGGCCGCCCTGCATCTATTACGGCAGAACCCTCGACCATCCTGGCAAGTTGAGCTACTTCTTCGGCCTTCGCCTGGAATATTGGGGCTACGGGCTCTTCGCCTTCGGATTACTGGACGCCTATCTCAGCTGGGACAGCCTCGCACGCGACTGGCTAGCAGCGGTGTAGGAGATTTAAGCACAAGCTTGCCTTTTCTGTCTCTTGGCCGCACAGGGCGGCCTCTCACTTCCAAAGAGCGCGTCATGTTTCGCATCGACATTGAAATCGCCGATGATCTTTCCGCTTGGCCGCACGAACGCGGTGAGCGAGCCGCCGCCACGTGCTAAAGAGTTTTAATCCATGGGTTTCAAATGCGGCATCGTTGGTTTGCCCAACGCCGGTAAATCGACGCTCTTCAACGCGCTGACGCAGACGGCGGCGGCGCAGGCGGCGAATTATCCCTTTTGCACCATCGAGCCCAATACCGGCGATGTCGCCGTGCCTGACCCACGGCTCGAAAAGCTCGCGAAAATCGCCAATTCCAAGGAAGTCATTCCAACCCGGATCACCTTTGTCGATATAGCGGGCCTCGTGCGCGGCGCCTCGAAGGGCGAAGGGCTTGGCAATCAGTTTCTGGCGAATATCCGCGAATGCGATGCAATCGCCCATGTCGTTCGCTGCTTCGAGGATAGCGACATTGCCCATGTCGAAGGCAAGATCGCGCCGCTCGACGACATCGAGACGGTCGAGACCGAATTGATGCTCGCCGATCTGGAAAGCCTGGAAAAACGCGCCGCCGGTTTGGAAAAGAAAGCCAAGGGAGGCGACAAGGAGGCCAAGGAGACTCTTGGGCTCGCGGGGTGCTGTCTCGCGCTTCTGCGCGAGGGAAAACCGGCGCGGCTTGCCGAGGTCAAGGAGGAAAAGCAAAAGCTTTTCAAAAGTCTCGGGCTTTTGTCGGCGAAGCCGGTGCTTTATGTGGCCAATGTCGAGGAAGCCGCCGCCGGTCGCGGCAATAGGTTTTCAGAAGTCGTGGAGGCGCGTGCGCGCGAGGAAAATGCTGCCGCCGTGATTGTCTCGGCAAAAATCGAGAGCGAGATCGCGGTTTTGGCCGAGGACGAGCGGAAGGACTATCTCGAAGCCGCTGGTCTCGCGGAGCCTGGCCTGAACCGGGTTATCCACGCGGGCTACGGGCTGTTGCGGCTGATCACGTTTTTTACCGCCGGCCCCAAGGAGACCCGCGCGTGGACTGTCCCACAAGGAACCAGGGCGCCGCAGGCGGCGGGGGTGATTCACACGGACTTCGAAAAGGGTTTTATTCGCGCCGAGGCCATTGCTTATGCCGATTACGTTGCCTTCGATGGCGAGACGGGGGCGCGAGAGGCCGGCAAATTCCGCCTCGAAGGAAAGGACTATCTCGTAGCGGATGGCAACGTGCTGCATTTCCGGTTCGCAACCTGATATGTCTCACTTCCAAGAAATTTTAGAACAGCATAAAGTTGACTTTTGATAATTGCTGTCTCGGCGAGTGCGTACAGTTCATTCGCCATGCAGGTTTGGCTCACAGAGCCCGAGGTGGCAGATGCCAGATTGGGTGCAAGGAGTAATTCCTAATATTCCGCGTTTTGGCGCGGTTTTTGCCTTGTTTCCTGTATGTTTTAAAGTATTTGCCTGGGTAGAAGATCGGCTTTCGATCAATGCAAAGGAAGAAATTTCAGCTTGGCTGAAATCGACTGGCAATTTTGCGACAACTCAGATTTTGGCATTTAATCTATCGCACTTTCACAGCCAATTGTTTGGTGACAAGCAATTTAGTGTGAAATGCTTCGTAAGAACATTATTGTTTTCTATCATCTCATTTGTTATAGTGTTTTTCTCCGCGTTCGTTGAGTTTCTGACGTTTCTATCTAAATATCAGAAGAATGAACTTCTCATTACTGTACCAGGACAAAGACCAGCCCTCTGGCCCGCCTGGGATGCCGGTTTAGCCGTTATAGTATATTTATCGTTATTATTCATATTTGTTGTTCTGCCTCTCGATTTTCTTGGGGTTGGTCTTACAAGAGAACTTGCGAGGCGAGCGAAAGACGATATCGGCTTAAAGAAAGGACTCCTTATTTTCATGCTTGATACGCTGATGAAAACTGTGATTTTTCCAGTTGTATATTTAGTTGCGGCCGTTATTATAGTGATGGCAATAATCATGTTAACAGCTGTGATTTTTACCGTATTTGTTAAGTTATTAGCACCTGTTGACATGCATATATACCTTCGAGATTTTATTCAGTTTTTCTTTTTTTGGATTACGAACGCGACACCAGAGACACCAGAGACACCAGATAAGTCATTATTGTCGAATGTGCTCGATGCATATACATCTCTGCTTCCAAGTCTGCTTCCAAGTTTTCTACTTTGTTCCGCGTGGGTATGGTTATATTTGATTGGATTACATTTGGTTCGTCGTGCCGTCTTCCTGTTCGATGTGGATAAACAACCTGTTCGGTCCATAGGAATAATAGGAGCGGCTGTGTTAACCGGCTGCTGTGGGCTGTACACTACGATAGGACTCAATCTCAGATTTGGCTACGCACTCAGTTCGGATGAGATCGCGTATCACGACCAACAACGCGCCATGTCCAGCTTCAACGTGTGGATCAGGCTCGATCCCAAGTCTGTTGGCCTCTTCGTCATCCGCAGCCTCTTTTATTATTCTAGCGTCCAACGAGACTACGACCGCGCCGTCGCCGACTTGAGCGACGCTATCAGGCTCGATCCCAAGTCTGCTGGCCCCTTCTTCATCCGCGGCAGGGTATATGCTGCCAAGCGGGACTACGATCGCGCGATCGCCGACTACACCGAGGCGATCAGGCTCGATCCAAAGCCTGTCCTCCTCAGCGACCGCGGCAACGCGTATCGCGACAAGCACGACTATGACCGCGCCATCGCCGACTACACCGAGGCGATTAGGCTCGATCCCAAATATGCCATTGCCTTCAACAACCGCGGCCGCGCCTACATCGCCAAGCAGGACTCTGACAGCGCCATCGCCGATTACACCGAGGCGATAAGACTCGATCCCAAATTTGCCCTTGCCTTCCGCCGCCGCGGCACTGCGTATTCCGCCAAGCAGGACTACGACCGCGCCATTGCCAGCCTCAACGATGCGGTCCGGCTCGAACCGAAATCTGCTGTTACCGTTCTATGGTTATACCTTATGCGTGCTCGCTCAGGTGCTGAGACCGCTGCCTCAGAACTCGAGACCAATGCGAAGAACCTTAACCAGCCCGACTGGCCCTACCCACTCGTCGAATTATTCCTTGGCCGCCGAACACTCGAAACGACTTTCGCCGCGGCAACCAAACTCGATGAACGCTGTACAGCACAATTCTATGTCGGTGAATGGCAGTTGTTGCGAGACGACCGCTTGGCCGCCAAAGTGAGCATGACAGCCGCAGTAGAAATCTGTCCAAAAGATCTTATAGAATATGATGTTGCTCTGGCTGAGCTACAGCGGCTTCGGCCATAGTTTGCGCTATTGTTGAATTCACCGCCAATTAATACCAGCGGAAGCGGCCATGAAGCGCGGCGACGAAGTAGCCGAAGAAGCGCCGATTTTCGATGACGCCTTCCGCGACCGCTTGGCAAAACTTTTCGCATGGCGGCGCGACGTCCGCCGCTTCAAGCCGGACCCGGTCCCATCACCGCTCATCGAGGAACTCTTGGGCCTCGCCGCCCTCGCGCCCTCGGTCGGCAACAGCCAGCCGTGGCGTTTCGTCAGCGTCGATACACCGGCGGCGCGCGAGGCCGTGATCGCCAACTTCAATGCCTGCAACGCGACGGCGCTAGCATCCTACGAAGGCGAGCGCGCCGCGCTCTATGCCAGCCTTAAATTGTCGGGGCTACGCGACGCGCCGGTTCATCTCGCCGTGTTTTGCGACCATGCGACGGACGCGGGTTTTGGCCTTGGCCGGAAGACCATGCCAGAGGCCTTGGATTATTCAGTGGTCGCGGCGATCCACACTTTTTGGCTTGGCGCGCGCGCGGAAAATCTTGGCGTTGGATGGGTGTCGATCCTCGATCCGAGGCAAGTTTGCCGCGCTCTCGATGTTCCCGCGCAATGGAAGCTCATCGCCTATCTTTGCGTGGGCTTTCCGTTAGAAGAGCATCTCGATCCCGAGCTTGAACGTCACAGGTGGCAGGCGCGTCTCGTGGAGAACGAGAAGCTTCACAAGAGATAGATTTATTTTCGATTTTGTGATGGAGACCGAGGGGCTTTCGTTCCCCGACGCGGTCGAGCGTCTCGCCCGCTTCCCAGCGCTTCACAATAAACACTCGACTGTGATAGATCAATCGCGTATTCTTATGCACATTCATACGGTTGCTTACCTCACGGCAACCCTGTCAATAACCTATTGAGATGTTACAGCTAGATCACAATCGTTTCAAGCGAGCAGGAATTTCGAATATTGCGCCTGTGCCGTGGAGGAACAGTCTTGCTGGCGCGGTTTGGATACCGGGTTTTGGCAAGTGCTTTGTGTTTTGAGTTGTTTCACTCTTCGCCGGTCAGGGCTTCAACTCCATCCTGAAGTCGAGATACTCCCTCACCAGGCCCAATGCGCCGATGCCGGTCCAGGCGGCTCGCGCCTCGTCACGCAAAGCCTCGCGCTTGGCCGAATCGGTTTCGGTCAGGCTGGCGCAGAAGGCGCGCCAGCCGGGTCCGGCTCTTTTGCTAGGGTCGCTGGTTTCATGCGCAAGGAGTTTGGCCGCGGCCGCTGGAAGTGAAGCGTAATCGCCCCGCAGCGCGGCGATTTGCGCGAGACAAAGGCTGCTCTGCGCAATGCCCCAAGCATCGTTGAGCGTTGATATTTTTTCAACGTATTGTCAAACATCGCCTCGGCTTTGACCAAGTCTTCCCGGGTCGAAACCAATGCTTCATAAAAAACGGTGTTTTCCTCGCCAAGGCTCCAGGCAATCCAGACATAGATATGCCGCGCCGCCTGCAGATGGGTCTTCGCGCCATCCAGATCATCGCGACGAAGTGCCAGATAGCCGAGGGATAGAAGCGCATTCGCCTCGCCAAGGCTCTCGCCAATCCCGACGTAGATATTTAGCGCCGCCTCCAGATGGGTCTTCGCGCCATCGAGATCATCGCGACGAACTGCCAGATCGCCGAGGGAAAGAAGCGCATTCGCCTCGCCCATGCTCCGGTTAATCCGGACGGAAATATCCCGCGCCGCCTCCAAATGGGTCTTCGCGCTATCCAGATCATCGCGTCGAAGCGCCAGATCGCCGAGGGAGTCAAGCGCACGCGCCTCGCCAACCTCGTCGCCAATCCGGACAGAGATATCCCGCGCCGCCTCCAGAAGGGTCTTCGCACCATCCAGATCATCTCGGCGAAGCGCTAGATCGCCCGCGGCATGTAGCGCAGCTGCTGCCGCCTTTTGTGAATTGTCCAAGGCTCGCGTGCGCAACACCGAGGCAAGCTCCAGAAATGCCACCTGCTCAAAGCGGCTCTCCTGGAGGGACAGCCGCCGTGCTGGTTCAATCAGTTCCAAAACCTTGGCGACCGGTTGCGTGCGCCCTGCCTCGACAAGGATGGGCGCAAAATTACCGATATGCGGCAATAGCTCGGCCCTTGCGGCAGGCCACTTATCTGTTCCCGCATATTTCCCTTTTTCCAGGAGCTTTAGACCGGCGCTCAGGACCCGCTCCAGATCCGCGTCTTTTAGCGGGCACTCGATGACGACACATTCGCGCAGCGGATTGAGAAGCTTGAGCGATCCATCGGCGCGAGGCGTGATCAGACGGAGGCGCCGCAGGGCATCCGTGGCTTCATCTGATCTGTGGGCCGTGATCTGCGGGTCTTCACGGCCGAGAAAAGCGTTCAGCCCGCCAGCCGGTAGACCATCCGTCAGGAACCCCAGAACGGCGAGCAGCCTGTTGGCCATAGGCTCCATGTGGCGGGAGGTAAGCGACAGATGCAGCGAGGCCCGGACAGAAGTGCGCCTGTCCTCAACACAACCGGGCTGGCGCAGTAGGGGGACTCTCTCATCTTTCCATCGCTTTAGCATAGGCTTGAGACGGGGCTCACCATCGACACGGCCAGCCACGATGGTCAGGGAAAGGGGATGGCCATCCAGCTCTTTCAGGAGCGGCCGAAGGTCAGGGTCGTCCGGTTGGATCGAAGTGGCGATGTCACAGAACAGAGAGCGAGCGTCGTCAAGGGAGAGAGGCGACAGATCATCGATCTTTTCCCATCCTGCGAGGCCCGGCAGGCTTACGCGGCTGGTAACGACAAATGAGAGGCCCGGCGTGTCCCTCATCAAACCCAGTAGGCCGCTGGTTTCCGCCTCATTGGCTTCGATCAGCCCCTCGGCGTTGTCGAGAATTGCAAACGCTGGGGCGAGCCCACAGGCGCGCCGAATAGCATCCAAGGTGCTATTGTGTGTCGGCTCTGTGGTGAGCCCCAGTTCGCTCGCCAGCAGAATGAAAAGATCAAGCGAATCGCTCCGGTGCTCAAGACTGACAAAGACGCGCCGCTTTCCAAACCGGGGGATGATCTGAGGATCATAGGCCGCGGCCACCGCGATTTCCGATTTGCCCATGCCCGGTGCCCCGGTGATGATGCATGGGCGCCGACCGAGTGCCGCGGAAACCACGCGGGCGATCTCGTTTCGCCGTCCGACGGTGGGCGGTTTGCCGATAATGGACTCGATGCTGCTGACGCTGTCTGATGATTGCCGCGTGGCGGCGGCAAGGCTGCGCAGGAAAGCGGGCAGGTCATCGTCCGTCGGCCCGTACGGCACACGGATGACGGCCGATGGCCATCCGGGCACGCTCATTTTGCCATCTGTTACAAGGGCGAAATGGTTCTCGCCCAAACCGGCCCATGATTCGCCGAACCAATCCAAGAGCTTGCCGACGTTTTTGTCCGCGAGACCGTCCGCCGAGCAGCCGATGAAAATGAGGGTATCGGTAAAGGCGGCGCTACGCTGAAGGAACTGAGCTAGCTCGCTTTTCCCTACCCGGACATAGTCGGCATTGGAGAAGACCACGGATTCCGGCTCGTCCCAATAGCCGTGGATATACCAGATATGGATGACTCCCGTTTTAGAATTTCGGCGACCGCGTTGGGATTTCGCCACGTCTTTGCCTCGACGCCCATGTGGGCACGCAACAAGCCATCGTAATTCGTCGTCGCCAGCCGGCATTCCAGACTCTGGATTGCGTCGAGCAAAGCAGGCTTAGTGGCCTTTAGGCCGCCGACGTTTTTCTTGAGCCAGGCGCGATATTTCCCGGCCGTACAGCCACCCAATTTCTTCTGGGCAATATCCGCTGCGCTGAGCCACATATCGGAATCTGTGGAGGAAAGGGTCGCCTTACACGGGCCGCTCCAATCCTCGCCAGGATCTTTGGGTGCCGCAGTGATCGCGCTCTCAATTAGCCCATTCCAGCCAGGAGCAGCACGTTCCGTAACGGCCATGCTCACGCCTGCCCCGCAAACGAGCAGTGCCTTTCCGCCCGCAATAGCAGCTTTCAATTCATCGAGCGGAGTCGGTACCGGCACGCGGATCAGCCTTTTTGCAACCCTGGCCAAGCTAAAAGGAAAGCAAGGAATCGCAAGAGTTTTATTTCACCCTCGTGAACGCTTAACCGTACAAGAATTCCGCGCAATCCCACCCATCTCAAGCGGGCTGATGTAAGAGGCCTGGAGTACCCAGACCGTCAATCGCACCAAAATGTTTCGAGACCTGTGCGCAAGTCCTTGCCGGTGCTTGCAATGGCTTTTTGTCCATGATTCCGTTTCGCCCATGCTGATAGGGAGGGTTTCATGGCACGGCGGCGGATCGGGCAGGAAGTGTTTCGG
>DATBYR010000181.1:0-4389 GCA_036513565.1 Methylocella sp.
CGGCGGATCGGCGTGGTCTTTCAGGATTTCCGGCTGCTCGACCATTTGACGACCTATGAAAACGTCGCTCTTCCGCTCCGCGTGCGCGGCAAGGAGGAAGCGAGCTATCGCGCCGAAGTGACGGAACTCCTGCATTGGGTCGGTCTTGGCGAGAGAATGCATATTCTGCCGCCGGTGCTGTCCGGCGGCGAGAAGCAGCGCGCCGCCATTGCCCGCGCGCTCGTCGTGCGGCCGGAGCTGCTGTTGGCCGACGAACCGACCGGCAATGTCGATCCAAGTCTCGCGCGCAGGCTTTTGCGGCTCTTTACCGAACTCCACAAAACGGGGACGTCGGTGGTGATCGCGACGCACGATCTCGGCTTGATGGACCAGTTCGACGGCGCCCGCCGGCTGGTTCTGGGCGACGGCCGCCTCCATATTTACGATTGAGGCTGGGCTTGAGCATTTTTTCGGACGGACGCGCCCAAGCGGCGGCGGAACATGGGCGGCAGTTGAATTCGCGCGGCACCATAAGGCTTGGCCTCAAACGCGGCATGAAGAGCGAGATGGCGCTTGTCCCCGCGGCCTCCATCGCCGGGCGCGCGCTTGTCACCGTGGTCGCGATCATGACTTTTCTTGCCTCGCTAACCGCCGGCGCGGCAATTCTGATAAGCGACGCATCGCGCGGCTGGCAGGACCAGGTCGCCCGCGAAATGACCATTCAAATCCGCCCAACGGCTGGCCGCGACCTCGACGCCGATTCGGCAAGAGCCGTCGAACTTGCCCGGGCGATGCCGGGGGTTGCGTCGGTCCGCGCCTACACCAAGGCGCAATCCGAGGACCTCTTGCAGCCTTGGCTGGGCTCCGGTCTCGATCTTACCGAGTTGCCGGTGCCGCGCCTCATCGTCGTTGCACTCGACAAACAGGAACGCTTGGATATCGCGGTTTTGCGTAAAAGGCTCTCCGGCGCCATTCCGGGCACCACTATCGACGACCATCGCGTTTGGCTGGAGCGTCTCGCGATCATGGCGAAGAGCGTTGTCTTCGCGGCCGCGGTGATCTTCGCCCTTGTCCTCGCCGCGATGATTTTGGCGGTGGCTTTCGCGACCCAAGGCGCCATGGCTGGCAATCGGGAGATCATCGAAATTTTGCATTTCGTCGGCGCCGCCGACAGCTATATTTCGCGCCAGTTCCAGCGCCATTTTTTTCAGCTGGGCCTGCGCGGGGGCGCGATCGGCGGCGGGCTCGCGATCCTCGCCTTCTTCGCGTCGGCAACCGTTGCAGCCTGGCTGCGGGCGACCCCAGGCGGCGATCAGTTGGAAGCCATGTTCGGCGATTTTTCGCTCGGGGGAAATATCTATGGCGCGATCGCGCTCATCGCGGCGGGCATCGCGATCGTCACCGGCTTTGTCTCGCGGGTGATTGTGTTCCGCCATTTGCGGGACTTGAGTTGAGCGGAACCCCGCGGTGACTTTGGTCCGGCTCGCGTTTTTATCGCTGTCCAGTGGTCATTGCGATCCCCATGGCATGATCGGCACGGAGCTGATGGAGTTGAATGGCGAACCGCTGACGATCTTCGAACTTACGCCGATATAAACCAGCGTGTTGTGCTTCTTGTCGAGCATCCTGTAAATGCGGGTAGCCTTGAAGATGATACTCGTTTTCTCGGTGAACACTTCCTCGTTGTCCGTTAACTTCGACATGTCGACACTTATGGGGCCGGTTTGACGGCAAGCAACCGAGAAATTCGACGGGTCTTCATTGAGACCGAGCGGCTGGCCCCATCCGCCTTTCCGGGCCTGCGAGATGTGGCAGGTAACGCCGGGGATCTTTGGGTCATCGAAACCCGTGACACACACCTTATCGTTGGGCGAAAGCAAATTGAATGTCGTGCTGATGCAACTCAAGTCATCCGCCCGTGCCAAAGCCGGCGCCGCAACGAAGAGTACCGTCGCCATAAAACACAGTTTCACTTTCGACCTCCATTTCCAAGGCCCCTAGGGGCCGCCCGCGTTTCGTTCGATTTCCGGTGCAGAGGCTTCATCCAACGCTGCCCGCAAAAAGCAATGCTCTGGATCGGCCGAAAGTTCCTTTAGGCCACGGGCAGCTGGTTCTCGTGAACCCGTCAGATCACGACCGGCTCGCGCGACATATTCCGGTCGATTAGGCCCGCTTTAGACTTCGCTGATCACGGAAGTGTGATTTTCCATACTCTTGCGAAACCGGGTTCCACTTTCGCGAATCCGTGGCCGCGCGCATCACGCAGCGGTCCTTGGCTAACCGGCAGCGCGCAATTCATCGGCTAATGTCTCGCCAATGACGGCGCCGGGGCGCCCAGAAAGAACCGCAACATTTCGCGTGACGCGTCGGGTCCGTCCGGATCGGTATATGAGCCCTCCGGCCGACCTCCCGACCAAGCATGCGCCAGCCCTTCGATGGCCCAATGCTCCACATGCACAATGCCCCGCGCGTCGCTGATCGAGGTGCGCGTATAAGCGCGACCTCCAGTCGAGAGGCCGTGTTGCGTCTCCAGCACGGCGCCTGGGAAGCCCGCGCGAGCGTCCGCGACAATTAGTCCGGCGTTCGACGGATGCACTGTCGGGTCGCACTCGCCATGGAAAACAATGGTACGAACGCGCGCGCCCTTTGGACGAGTCTTCGTTTGCGCCATTATCTCCGCGCCTGTGTTGCAACGCATGGCGGCGAATGCCGAGGGCAAGTCGGTGGCCAACCCGTAAGCGAGGCCCGAGTGAACCCCTGTCGCGGCATAAAGTTCGGGATAAGTGGCGCTCATGACCACGGCCATGGCGCCGCCGGCTGAGAGACCGGCCACATAGACTCGCTTGGCATCGATATCGTACTCCGCCATGATCGCGCGGGTAATTCCTGCAATGATGCAGGGCTCTCCCTCGCCACGCATCTGGTCCTTGAGATCGAACCAGTTCCAGCATGCGGAGTGATTGGCTGTCGCCGGCTGTCTTGGATAGGCGACGATGAAGCCCTGGTCTTCCGCGAGGAGATTCATACCCGTACCCAGCGCGAAATCGTCGGGATTTTGGGTGCATCCGTGGAGCATCACGATCAATGGACGCTTGCGGCCAATTGCGTGGCCCGGCACGTAGACCTTGTAGTCCCGCGAACCTGCCACGCAGCTAAAGGTCCGGGTCAAAAAAGCTGCTCCTTCCGGCAGCGGCGGCGCGATCGGAGATTCCTGGCAGGACATCGCTCCAGGGGCGACGCTCGGACGATTGGCCCGGCGCAACAGCGTCAGCACCTCCCCCAATGGCCTTGTCGCGCGGGCAAGCCCCCGTGGTGGAGGTAACTCCCCCCAGCCAGCGCTCGCATTTCCGGCGATGGGCGGCTCGCTTTGTGCCGGACGCGCACCGGCCTTGGGCGCGATCGGCCGAAGATTGCCGGCCGGTTGTTGGTCCGGCGAGGCGGCAGGATTTCGTCCCGATAACGCACGCTGGATCACTCGCGTCGCCTCGATCAATTGTTGGCTTTGGGTCAGTTTGGCGGCCTCGCGGGCCGCGCTACAAGTGGTTTTCATATGTTGTATCCTTGGCGAAAACGCTTTGATCCCTTCGCTCACCGGATCCGCCCTTCGAGCGCCGCCTTGACTGACTTACTGGCCTGGAGCGCACCAAGGACGGTGATTGACTCGATTGCCGCCAGCGCGAGTTCCGGAGTGACATCGCCGGCGATGGTCGCAAGCCCAACGACCTGAATGTTAAGCTTGCCGCCGACGGCCTTCACCGCCTCCAAATCCGCGCGGCTATAGAATCGCGAGCCAAGCTCGAGGGTCTGCCGCACAATTGATTTTTTTACGGCATCCGCGTGGGTGGCGAGCTGATTGCGGATTGCCGTCCTGATCAAGTCGGTGCGATTGGAGTAAAAACCATCGTTGACCAGCAAATCGATATGGCCAAGGTCGACATATCCGATGTTGACCGTGATCTTCTCGGTCTCGCCCGGCCTGTCTCGCAGCCGATGCACATTTCCAGCCAACGTAGGGCTCCATATACCATCTACACAGATGGTATATGGATGGTCATAACGTCCATTGCAAGAGGGCAATGAGTTCAAGCGAACGCTCGCGCCGCTCCGAGGCCACGCGGTTTCCGGCGCGGGGTGCTATTGTCCACGGGATCTTCTAGCATTGGCGGGGCGTCACTATGATATCAGACAGCGGCGATGATTTGTTCGCGGCAATTTACGACGCCATCATCGACCCGCCCGTGGAACCAACGAGCTTACGGCAGATGAACCCATTTGAATGACATTACGCAATTCGCGCGGCCGCTTCATACAAAGCCACAAGCGCGACTCGCAATAGAGCGCAAGGACAGTGGAGCGCCAGCCAATGAAAGGAAAGATCCGGGTTGGAATTGGCGGCTGGACCTACGAGCC
>DATBYR010000182.1:0-12180 GCA_036513565.1 Methylocella sp.
GTTCGTCTTGAACAAGCCGGCCTATCGCGAAGCCAAAATTCTTGTCGCGGAAGATAATTTCGGTTGCGGCTCCTCGCGCGAGCATGCTCCCTGGGCGCTCCTCGACTTTGGAATCCGCTGCGTCATCTCGACGAGTTTTGCCGATATTTTCTATAACAACTGCTTCAAGAACGGTATTCTTCCGGTCATTGTTTCGCCAGTAAACCTCGCCAAGCTCATGGATGACGCCAAGCGCGGCGCCAATGCAACGCTCTCGATCGATCTCGAAGCCCAGGAAATTCGCGGCCCCGATGGCGGCGTCGTCCACTTCGATATCGACCCTTTCCGCAAACATTGCCTCTCGAACGGTCTCGACGATACCGGCCTGACCCTGCAAAAGGCCGCGAAAATTGAAGCTTTCGAGGCCAAGGCGGCGGCGGAACGCGGCTGGCTCTGACCCCTTGAAAAAAAAGGCATGGCGCCAGCCGGCGACCAATGCTACATAGAGCATAGGACAGTGTCGAAACCTGTTCGTGGTGAGGAACCGTAAGCGCAACTAATCGCAACGCTGAAATGGAGGCAGAGGCTGACATGACTTGGACGACCCCCGTTATCACCGAGATCTGCATCGGCATGGAAGTGACGAGCTATCTTTCCGCCGAAATCTGACGGTTTCGGCTCGCCGCTTCTTTACAAAACAAATTTATGATCGGCGCGCGTCGTGCGCATTCTCGTCTTGGGTTCGGCGGCCGGCGGCGGCGTTCCTCAATGGAACTGTCTCTGTCCGGTCTGCCAGCTTGCCTGGAGCGGCGATAAGCGCGTCAAGCCGCGCAGCCAATCAAGTCTCGCCATCAGCGCCGATGGCGAGCGCTGGTTGCTTCTGAACGCGTCTCCGGATCTCCGCCAGCAAATCGTCGCATCACCGTGCCTGCACCCGCGCGGTGCGAGGAGGCATTCGCCGATCGGGGCCGTCTTCGTCACCAATGCCGACGCCGATCATCTGGCGGGGCTTTTAACTCTCCGCGAGCAACAAAGTTTCGCGCTGTTTGGAAGCCAGGCCACCTTGGCGGAAGCCGCCAAGGGAATTTTCGGCGTTTTGAACAAGGATCTCGTCGATAGGCGCGCGGTCGCGCTCGATACGCCCGCGGACACCGGCCTCGGCATCCGGGTCACACCGTTCGCGGTGCCGGGAAAAGTTCCTCTCTATCTCGAAGGCGAGAACGTCGCGGTCGGCGCAGAAAGCGAGGCGACCGTCGGGGTCGAGCTTAGCGACGGCGGCAAGAGCTTTTTCTACGTGCCGGGCTGCGCCGAGATCAACGAAGGAGTAATAAAGAGGCTCGCCGGGGCCGCGCTCGTTTTCTTCGACGGCACCACTTTCACGGACGACGAGATGGTAAATCTGGGCTTGTCCAAGAAATCCGCCTGGCGCATGGGCCATGTGGCTATGAGCGGCGAAAAAGGCTCGCTCGCGCGGCTCGCGTCTTGCGCGATCGGCCGTAAGATTTATGTTCATATCAACAATACGAACCCGGTTCTGATCGAGGATTCGCCCCAACGTGCAGCCGTCGAGCGAGCCGGCTGGGACGTCGCCTATGATGGCATGGAGATCTGCCTGTGAGCAGCCCCAAACCGGTTCTGACCCGAGCGGAACTCGAAGCCCGTTTGCGCCAAACCGGGGCGGAGCGCTATCATAATCTGCACCGGTTTCACCGCCGTCTGCACAACGGTCGATGCACATATGAAGAAGTGCGGGCCTGGGCGCTCAACCGCTACTATTACCAGGCGATGATCCCGATCAAGGATGCGACGATCCTGACTAAAATGTCAGATGTCCGGGACCGCCGGCACTGGCGCAAGCGCATCGAGGATCATGACGGCCGCGAAGAACGCGACGGCGGCATCGAGCGCTGGCTGAAGCTCACTGATAGCCTGGGCTTCTCGCGCGATTATGTGACCTCGACGCAAGGCATATTGCCGGGCACGCGTTTCGCCGTCGAGGCCTATGTCGAATTCTGCCGCGCGCGGAGCCTGCTTGAGGCGATCGCCTCTTCCCTCACGGAATTGTTTTCGCCCGCTATCATCAACGAGCGGGTCGCGGGCATGCTTGCCCATTATGATTTCGTCAGCAAGGAAACGCTCGCGTATTTTTCGCAGCGCCCTGTGCAAGCCAAGCGCGACAGCGAATTCGCCCTCGATTACGTGAAGCAAAACGCCGTGACTCGGGCCGAGCAGGATGCTGTCGTCGCCGCCCTCGAATTCAAATGCTCGGTGCTTTGGGCGCAGCTCGATGCCCTTTGGAGCGCTTATGTCGATCGCGCCGTCCCGCCTGGAGCCTGGATGCCGGGATCCGAGGCCAACCATGGTCAAGCGGCATGATGGGAATAAGTCACACAGACGTCGTGTGGAAACCGCGCCTGCCGCGCGGCGTTAGGTTGAAATACGACGAGGCGCGGGGCGAATGGCTGCTGCTTGCGCCCGAACGCGTGATCAAGGCCGATGCCGTCGCGGTCGAGATTTTGCAACGCTGCGACGGAATCGCCACCTTCGCGGCAATCGTCGATGATCTCGCTGCCCAATTTTCCGCCGACCGCGCAAGGGTCGAGACGGACGTGCGGGCGTTGCTGGAAGAGCTCGCGGCCAAGCGAATGGTGGAATTATGACCGCCTTGCCGGGGAAACATGCCGCACCTGTCGCGCTTCTCGCCGAGCTGACGCATCGCTGTCCTCTCGGCTGCCCCTATTGTTCCAATCCGCTCGCGCTCGATCCCCGCGAGGACGAACTCGCGACCTCGGTCTGGAAGCAGGTTTTTTCGCAAGCCGCAGCCCTTGGCGTTTTGCACGCGCATCTTTCCGGCGGCGAACCGGCGGCCCGGCACGATCTCGCCCTGATCGTCGCGCATTGCGCGAAAGCGGGCCTTTACACCAATCTCATCACCTCCGGGATCGGCCTCACCCAGGATCGTATCAAGGAACTCGCTAGAGCCGGGCTCGACCACGCGCAGCTTTCGATTCAGGATTCCGACGCACCATCGGCCGACCGGATCGCGGGCTACAAGGGCGCCTTCGCCCGTAAACATGCGGTCGCGGAATGGATCACGCGAGCGGGCCTGCCGCTCACCGTGAACGCCGTCATTCACCGTGCCAATATTTGTCGCGCGGGAGATATGGTCCGGCTCGCCGTCGTGCTCGGCGCACGCCGGGTCGAAATCGCACATACCCAATATTACGGCTGGGCGCTCGCCAACCGGGCCGCGCTGATGCCAACCGCGGCGCAGGCGGAAGCGGCGATTGCCGAAGTCGAAGCGCTCAAAAAGACCTATTCCGGGGTCATCGTCATCGACCATGTGATCCCCGATTATCACGCCCGTTATCCGAAGGCCTGTATGGGCGGGTGGGCCAAGCGCGGGTTAAATGTTACCCCCTCGGGCAAGGCGCTGCCTTGTCACGCGGCGGAAACCATTCCGGATCTGGTTTTCTGGAACGTGCGCGATCATTCGATCGAGGACATCTGGACAAATTCGCCCGCTTTCAATGCATTCCGGGGGACGGGTTGGATGCGGGAGCCTTGCCGCTCCTGTCCACGCAAGGCGATCGATTATGGCGGCTGCCGCTGCCAGGCGCTTGCGCTGACCGGCGACGCACGGGAGGCGGACCCCGTATGTCATCTTTCGCCGCATCATGATAGGGTCCTAGAAGTCGCCGTGCTCGCGGCGCAAGGCGAAGACGCGGGTGGCGCGGCCGCCTATAGCTACAGGCGGATGAAATTGCGCGAGCCGGTGTAAGGGCTCATGCCGCTTGCGCGATCGGACCGGATGAAGCCGTTCTCTAGTGGAAAAGCCAGTCAAATCTTGGAAAACGGGCCCAACGCGCCTATATTCGCAGAGTTGCGGTGGCCGACTCCGCAGGGCCGGGCTCAAGCGCCCGGCAGGAGATGAAAGCGATGGCGGACGCGGTGAAAGGTCCGGTCGACCTCCCCCAGGACCTGAACTCCACTTCGCTCGACGACAAATACGATCTGACGAAGCGGCGAATCTTTGTCTCCGGGCCGCAGGCGATCGTCAGGCTCCTCCTCATGCAGAAGGAGTTCGACAGGCGCAATGGACTTACCACGGCCGGATTCATCTCGGGCTATCGCGGCTCGCCGCTCGGCGGTCTCGACCTCAATTTCTTGCGCGCCAAGCGCCCGCTCGATGCCGCCGGCATCCTGTTTCAGCCGGGCCTCAACGAGGATCTCGCGGCGACCGCCATATGGGGGGCGCAACAGGCCGAGATGCGCGGGGAGGGCAAGTACGACGGCGTCTTCGCGCTCTGGTACGGCAAAGGTCCAGGCGTCGATCGCAGCGGCGATGTGCTGCGCCACGCAAATCTCGCGGGCACCTCGAAATATGGCGGCGTGCTTGCCCTCATGGGTGACGATCACACCGCCGAATCCTCGACGACCGCGCATCAATCCGAGTTTAACTTCGTCAATGTGATGATGCCGGTCCTGTCGCCCGCTGGCGTGCAAGAGATCGTCGATTACGGGCTTTACGGCTATGCGATGAGCCGTTTCACCGGTACCTGGGCCGGTCTCAAATGCTTGAAGGATACCGTTGAATCGACGGGGTCGATCGACGTCTCGCTCGATCGCGTGAGGCCGATCGTTCCCGCCGGTTTCGTCATGCCGCCGGGCGGCCTCAATATTCGCGCGGACGACACTGTCCTCGATCAAGAGAAGCGCCTGCAAAATTTTAAGCGCGACGCCATGCTCGCCTGGCTGCGCGCCAATCGCTTGAACAAAATCATCACGTCCGGCGGGTCCAACGCGAAAATCGGCGTGATCACTGCCGGAAAATCCTATCTCGACGTACGTCAGGCGATGGACGACCTCGGGATCGACGAGATCGCGGCGAACCGGCTCGGTTTGCGGCTCATGAAACTCGCCTGCACCTGGCCGATCGAGCCCTTGGGCCTTCGCGACTTCGCGCGCGGGCTCGAACTGATTATTGTCGTCGAGGAAAAACGATCGCTGATCGAAGTGCAGCTGCGCGAGGAGCTTTACGGCTCGCCGAGCCAGCCTGTCTGCGTCGGCAAGAAGGACGAAGACGGCAACTGGCTGTTTCCGGTCACCGGCGCGCTCGACGCCAACGACATCGCGATCGCGATCGGCCGCCGCCTGTTGCGGTTCACCAGTGGCGAGGATCTCGAACAGCGGGTGCGCAAGCTCGAACGCGCGCAGGCCGCCCTCGCCATGGCCGGGGAGGTCGCCACCCGCACCCCTTATTTCTGTTCCGGCTGCCCGCACAACACGTCGACGAAAGTCCCCGAAGGCATGCGTGCCTATGCCGGGATCGGCTGCCATTACATGGTCCAATGGATGGACCGCTCCACCGAGGGCTTTGCCCAGATGGGCGGCGAAGGGGCGAACTGGATCGGCGAGGCGCCTTTCTCGAAACGGGCGCATGTGTTTCAAAACCTCGGGGACGGCACCTACGATCATTCCGGCATCCTCGCGCTCCGCTTCGCCGTCGCCTCCGGCGTTGACATCACCTACAAGATTCTTTTCAACGACGCGGTCGCGATGACCGGCGGCCAGAGCCTTGAGGGCGGCCTCACCGTCGAAATGATCGCGCGCCAGGTCGCCGCTGAAAATGTCAAGCGCATCGTCGTCGTGACCGACGAGCCGAACAAATATCCGGCCGCCACGCGATGGCCGGAGGGGCTCAGCATCAAGGACCGTCGCGAGCTCGACGGCGTGCAGCGCGAGCTTGCCGCGATTCCCGGCGTAACCGTGCTCATTTACGATCAGACTTGCGCGGCGGAAAAACGCCGCCGCCGCAAGAAGGGAGAGATGCCGGACCCCGACCGCCGGGTGATTATCAACGAGCTCGTGTGCGAAGGATGCGGCGATTGCGGGGTGAAGTCCAATTGCGTTTCGGTCCAGCCGCTCGAAACCGAGTTCGACCGCAAGCGGGTAATAGACCAGTCGAGCTGCAACAAGGATTTTTCCTGCCTCGATGGCTTCTGCCCGGCTTTGGTTACGGTGCATGGCGCCCGCCCAAGGAAGGCCGAGATCAAACAACAGCAGGATTTTCCCGGCCTGCCGCGGCCCCTTGTCCGGGCAATCGGCGCCAAGCCCTGCGGGATTCTCGTGACGGGGGTGGGCGGCACAGGCGTCGTCACCATAGGCGCCATTTTGGGCATGGCGGCGCATCTCGAAGGCAAGGGCTGCGGCTCGATCGACATGGCCGGCTTGGCGCAAAAGGGCGGCGCCGTGTACAGCCATGTCAAGATCGGCGCCAAGCCCGACGATATTCATGCGATCCGGGTGGCCGCCGGCGAAGCCGATCTGGTGCTCGGCTGCGATCTCGTCGTCTCCGGCACGAAGAAGGTGCTCGCCGCCGTGCGCAAGGACGAGACTGGGGTTGTCGTGAACACGGCGGAAATTTTCCCCGGCGATTTCACGCATGATCCCGATTTTTCGCTCCACCCGGAGGGCATCAAACGGGCGATACGCCAGGCCGCGGGGGAACACGTCAACTTTATCGACGCAACCGGCATCGCAACCGCCTTGCTCGGCAATTCGATCGCCGCGAATATGTTCATGCTCGGCTACGCCTGGCAAAAAGGTCTCGTGCCGCTCGACGATGCCTCACTCCTGCATGCCATCGCCCTCAATGGGGAAGCCGTTGAGATGAACCAAGCGGCGTTTTTATGGGGCCGCCGCGAAGCCGCCAATTCCGCCGCGGTCGAAGATATTGCCGCGCCTTTGCGCAGGACAACCGCGACGCAACGGAAATCGCGATCCCTCGAGGAGTTGATTGAGAGGCGCGTCTCCTTCCTTACGGCGTATCAAGATAAGGCCTATGCGAAGCGTTATTTGACTTATGTGAAGCATGTCGACGAAGTCGAGCGGGCGAGGGTGCCGGGCAGGCATGATCTCGCCGAGGCGGCCGCGCGCTATTATTTCAAACTGCTCGCGATCAAGGACGAATATGAGGTCGCGAGGCTCTACAGCGACGGATCGTTCGCAAAACAGATCGGCGCGTCGTTCGAGGGCGATCCGCGCCTCGAATTTCATCTCGCCCCGCCATTTCTCGGCCGCAAGAACGCGCAGGGCGAGGCGTTCAAATCCAGTTTCGGGCCGTGGATCATGCCGGCTTTCCGTTTGCTCGCCGCCCTGAAAGGGTTGCGCGGAACGCCGTTCGATGTGTTCAGCTATCCGAAGGAGCGCCGCATCGAGCGCAAGCTGATCATGGACTACGAAATTTTGATCGAGGAAATTTTGGCCAATCTATCGCCGGACAACCATGCGATAGCGGTCGCGCTTGCCTCAATTCCGGAAAAAATCCGCGGCTACGGCCATGTGAAAACAAAGCATTTGAAGGCCGCCAAAGCCGAGGAGCAGGGTCTGCTCGAGCAGTTCCGGACGGGACCGGCGCCGGTGAAACTCGCGGCGGAATAAACGAGGTTCACACCAGCGTTCCATCGGCGGGGTTCCGCTGGACTTGACGCGTGGAGTCGTGGCAGATAGGCGCGATTGAGAGCCGCAAAAGAGTCGCGCCGCAGCTGGAGTGCGAGGGACTCGCGGCTTCATGCTGGCGTGGCGGAACAGGTGGACACGCACTACTAAATGCATGATCCGGAACCCCGCGCTACTGGAACATGGTTTTCAAATCTCTGATGCCCTTGCTAATGAGTTCGGCGCCAAAAGCACCTTGCGCCTCGCCTCTCAGCACTATTTCCGCGGACTTGGTCGCCGCCTCGGCGGCGGCGGCGCGCACCTCCGCCGCCGCCTGGGTTTCAGCCACGCTGATTTTCTCCTCGGCTTGTTTGGTCCGGCGTTGAAGAAATTCGGTCATACGCGCCCGCGCCTCGCTGGCGATACGTTCGGCTTCCGCGTGCGCTTGCGCGACGACGGCGTCGGCCTCGGCCTGCGCCTCAGTGCCCCGCTGTTCGAAAGAGGCGAGAACGGCTTCGGCTTCCGCCCGCAACCTTGCCGCCTCCGCAAGTTCGGCGGCAATTCTTGCCGCACGGCCGTCTAGTGCGGAATTGATCTTCCTGTGCATGCCGAGATAAAACATCAGGCCCACGAAAATCACGAAGCCGGTCGCTACGACAAACTCCTCATCGAACATCGAAACTCTCCAGCATCAGGCTTTGATCGTGGCAATCGCCCTTGCAATGGCCATTGGATCGGCCGGTTTGCCGGTGATGTGCCAAACGATCGCCGCCGCCGCCTCGCTGGCGATCGCCTCGACGTTGCCCATGGCCTTGGCCTTCATTTCAAGAATTTGTGCTTCCGACGCCGCGAGCCTGGCGTTGAGCTCGGCTTCTAGCGCGAGGCGTTTTGTCTCGGTTTCCGCGGTGAGCCTTGCATGGGTTTCCTGGGCGAGGGCCAGCGCCTTGGTTTTCGCGTCGGCGATTGTCTTATCATGTGCCGCGGCGGCTTGTTCCGACCGCGCCCGGAAAGCATTCGCCCGGCCGATGTCCTTGGTGATCTTGTGGGCGCGGGTGTGGAGAATGCTTTCCACCCGCGGCAACGCGATTTTCGCCATCAAAAGGTAGAGCAACCCAAAGCTCAAGGAGAGCCAGATCAGCATGGACGTGAAATTGACCGGGTCGAACGGCGGGAAAGAGGTCTCGCCATGGCCGCCGCCGGCCGGCGTCCCGGTTCCGGCAATGTGGCCTTCTTGTTCGTTGGTGACCATCCGTCACGTCCCGCGCGGAACGATTGCGGCCTCGTGGGTGCGTCCAGAAACTCCGGACGCACCCGGGCGGGCTTTCTACTTGACCACGAAAAGCAGAAGAATTGCAATGAGCAAGGCGAAAATGCCCAAGCCTTCGGCGAGCGCGACGCCGATGAAAACTCGTCCGAACTGGCCATCGGAAGCGCTCGGGTTGCGTAGCGCACCCAACAGAAATTGACCAAAAATTATTCCAACACCTATCGCGGCTGCTCCCGTACCGATCGCGGCGAGACCTGCGCCAATTAATCTGGCTGCTGCGGGTTCCATTTTGCACTCCTTAAGCTTGCGATGATGGGCGACCGGTCTGTTGTTCAAATATTTATTCAGTGGCCCGGATGAATTGCGTCGTTGAGATAGACGCAAGTGAGAATGGCGAAGACATAGGCCTGGAGGACAGCGACGAGCAATTCGAATGCCGTCAACGCGATGGCCACCGCGAAAGGCAATGGCGCGACGATCGCCAAGGCGCCGGCACCAAGCAAGCTCACGACGAAACCGCCCATCACCTTGAGCGTGATGTGTCCGGCGAGCATATTGGCGAAAAGACGAACCGACAGGGTGACCGGTCGGGCAAGGAATGAAATCATTTCGATTGGCACCAGAAAGGGCAGCAGCGCGATCGGCACTCCCGACGGCACGAATAACCGCAGGAAACGCACGCCATTGTGCAGGAAGCCGTAAACAATAACAATGCCAATGACAAGCAGCGCAAGCGCGCCAGTAACCGCGAGCTGACTCGTCACCGAGAATGCGTAAGGAATGAGTCCGATGACGTTGCAAAACAACACGAACATGAACAGCGTGAAAACGAAGGGAAAGAAGCGCATGCCGTCGTGTCCGCCTCCCATGTGAATGGTGGATACTACAAATTCGTAGGCGATCTCGGCCATGGACTGAAGGCGGCCCGGAACAAGCGCGCGCGACCTCGTTCCCAGCAGCATCAGCGCGGCGGCGGCCATAACGACGGTCACCATGAACAGAGAGGCATTGGTGAAAGAGGCATCGATGCCGAAGGGATGCAGGCCAAAGATAGGTTTGATCACAAACTGATGAATTGGATCCATGGTGTTTTCTTCGGCCACGTCTTGTCTTCCCTGCCTTTAAAGCCGTTTCATGGAACTCGCTTTAGGTTCTTGATTGACACATTTGCTTAGTGCGATCCGGTGTCCACTTCGCTTGGAAGTGCGTCTCTACTTTCGCATGATCTTAGCGAAAAACAGGACTCCATTGTTCAAGATCATGCTCCGGCGTCCGTCTTCAATCCTCTATCGGCGCTCTGAATCAAGAGGCTTCATGGCGATACGATATACGTTCCAAAATCCCGCTGCTGCGCCCATGAGGAGAAAGGTTATTAGAAACGCCGGCGTGGTGCCGGCAACGCGGTCGATCCACCATCCGATGAAGGCGCCGACAAGGACAGCCGCCACGAACTCGCTCAGGACGCGGAAGGCGAGGCTCATCGCGCTCCCCATCGACGCCCCTGCGCCCGAAGACTCGTGCGCATTGCGTTGTTGTGCGTCGAGCGCGTTGGACAGTTTGTCGAGCCGCGCCCTCAAACCTTCGTTTTCGCGCTCGCGGCTTTCATCTTCGCGCCGTTCCATTTGTTCTCGTTGATTTTTGTCCTGCTGCCCGCCGTGCTCCGGCATCCGCCTTGCTCCACCAGTTGTCTTTCCCGCGTGCCCTCAATCTACCTTGCAAAAGCACTTAAGGAGAAATTTATAGGCCGGTCCTGAACAAAAAGCGAGGAAGGGGACTTTTTGGTATTGTCTCAGTATGAATTTCTGCTTCCGGCCCACAGCGGAAGTTCGGCTCAGAGTTCTCAATGACGGGAGTTGACCCGGTGTAGAAGTTCATTGGGTAGGCGCGAGGTGAAGGTCGCGTGCGTGAGCGACACGTTCACACCTTCTGGGCCGCTGACGACTTCGACCTTTGCATCGAGGTCCTGCGCGAGCGCCTTGACGAGAGCCGTGCCCAGGCCGCCCTTCGCCGAAGTAGCGGCGACATCCGGCTTGCCGATCCCATTGTCGGACACGGCAAGCTTCCAGTCCGCTCCGTCGATCTCGTAGCTGACGACGACCCGACCGTCTGGTCTATCTTTGGGAAAAGCGTGTTTCAGAGCGTTGATCACAAGCTCGGTGACGATAAGGCCGAGGCTGACGGCCTTGGCGGACTCGGCCGTGCCGCCGTTGACCAGAACTTGCAGCGAGATCGGTCGGCTGTCGCCGATCATCGAGGCCGCAAGGCTTTCGCACAGCCTCGACAGATAAGGACCGACCTCGATCAGGTCGTGCCGCTCGGACCCGTGAAGATGCCCCTGCACGGCCGCTAGCGCCATCACGCGTTGATGCGCGTCTTGCAGATGCTGCCGGGTTTCCGCCGAGGTCACGGTGCGCGCCTTCAGCATCAAGATACTGGCGATGATCTGAAGGCTGTTGGCGACACGATGCTCCAGCTCCCGGAGCAGCACCTCCTTTTGCCGTAGCAACTCCTCCGTCTGCTGCAACAGTTCTTCCTTCTCGCGTTCGATGGCCCGCCGCTCGGTGACATCCTCGAAAGCAAGAAGAAGGGTCGTGTGTGCGTGGTCCGCGTAGAACACCGCGCGGGCGTTCAGGAGCATGATGCGGCGGCCAATCGTGGGAAACTCACGCTCGACCTCGAACGCGTCCATGGCGGCGCGCTCCGGGATGATTTTCTCCAGAAGGATGCGAAGAGCTGGAATGTGCCACTGGCCGTCGCCGAGCGCGTAGAGTGGCCGGCCCATAACGTCCTGGCGGTCGACCCTAAACGTCAGGTAATAGGAGCGGCTGACGGCAAGCACGCGCAGGTCGCCGTCAAGCACGAGCAGGGGTTCGCGCACCGTGTCCACGATGGCTTGCGCGAGCGCCCGCGCATCGTCGATGTCCTTGAAAGGCTCCATCACGCTATGAACGCTCCCGAACCTTTCTCATTTTATTACTTAAGTTATACAGCCGCAAATCACGCGTGCGTGCTTCTTTGCGAATGGGCCAATCAGCCGATACGCAAGGCGCCAACCAACCAGACCACGACGGCAATAGTCAAGACCAGGCCAAGAACGCCGCCAAGGCCGGCCCCGCCATACAGCCGAATTATTCGCCGTCAATCACTCGCCTTGGCCAATTGCTCGCACTCTTGCCGGTACGTGCCGGCAACAATGCGAAGCATGGGGCTCGTGGCAACGGACCCGGAAACCCCGCCGGTGCGATTATTTCCCCTTGAGCGTGTCTTTGAGGCCGCCGACAGCGTTCTGGATCTTTCCTGCCGCCTCGTCGGTCTTGCCCTCTGTTTCCAGCTTAGCATCGCCAAGCACCTTGCCGGGCGACCTCCTTGACTTTGCCTATGATCCCCTTTGCCGATCCTTCGACCCGATCTTTGTCCATGATGTGTTCTCCAAAAAAAACGCCGTCCAGGATGGGACGTGCACACAATAGCTTTCGATCGCTATGGCCAGTCAA
>DATBYR010000183.1:0-2634 GCA_036513565.1 Methylocella sp.
CCTTTATGGTTTCCTCGCCCTCGGTCCGGCTCTTCGAGCTTCAGCTAATGAGCGAACCTCGGACACGATTGCGGGGCCCCGGCTTCCCGTCATATCCGCTCCGGGTTCCCAGCGACCGTGACAAGGAGCTTGGTGTCGCCGAAGAGGCGTTTTGACGCCCGTTTGGCGTCTTCCATTGTCACGGCGGCGATCAGCTTGTTGCGCTCATCGAGATATTCGACGCCGAAACCTTCGCACTGCAAATTGACAAGTTGGCCAGCGATCTTGGTCGAGGTGTCGAAACGTAGCGCATAGGAGCCGGTGAGATATTTTTTTGCCTTATCGAGTTCTTCCTCCGTCGGCCCAAAATCCGAAAGGCTCGAGATCTCCTTCTCGATGACAGCCATCGATTCGGCGGCGCGCTCGTTCTTGGTCGACGTGCCACCGCAAAACATGGCGGCGCGATCGTAAGTCACAAGCTGCGAATAGACCGAATAGGCCAGCCCGCGTTTCTCGCGCACCTCGCGAAACAGGCGCGCCGAAAAAATGCCGCCGCCCAAAATATGGTTGACGACCATCGCAGGGATGAAATCCGGGTCACTGCGGGCGAGCCCCTCGCGGCCGAAGCGAATCGTCGACTGCGGCACGTCGATAGGGTCGACATGACGCGTGCCCGTACCGTAAAAAGCGCCGGGCGCGACTAAATTGAGAGAGGCCTTTTCCGGCAGCCGGCCAAACACATCGTCGAGATGACCCGCGAGTGTTGCCGCGTCGATCGCGCCGACGGCGGCGATCTTCAATTTGTCTCTTGCAACCGTCGCGGCGCGCATTTCAATTAAGTTGGCGCGCGTCAGGGTGGGCAGAGTCGAAAGTTCGCCGCGCACGGGCCGGCCATAGGGATGGTTTGGATAGGCCAATGCGCGGAAGCTTCGGCCGGCGACGAAGTCAGGATCGTTCGCCTCGCGTTTCAGACCGGCGGCGATCTGGCTCACCACCCGCTCGAAGGATTCCGCGTCGAGACGCGCTTCGGTCACGGCGAGTTGCAGGAGCGCGAAGGCGCGGGCCGAATTCCGCGACAAGCTCTGCATGCGTCCGGTCAGAATGTCGCGGTCGGCGGAAAACGACATTTCGATCGCATCCTCGTCGAGGGCGCGATGAAAGCCCTCCGAGTCATAGGCTCCAGCCCCTTCGTCGAGGAGGCCCGAAAGAAGCGTGGCGGCGCCGGGCTTGCCGGTCGGATCCTGCGTGGCGCCGCCCTTGAAAGCGAATTCGAAGGCGATGAGGGGAATCGCGTAGTCCTCGATGAGCCAAGCCTCGACGCCATCTTTGGAGACGACCTTCTGGACAGTCGATGCGCGTGAGGGGAGTTCGGCGGCGACAAGCGTGGTCATGTAGTTATCCAAAGACCGTGTATTTTAAGCAACGGTGCGCGCAAAAATGAATTCAGAGCACGAGGGAGTCGATCGTGTCCGCGCCTGTCGAGGCGGGTAGGAGAGAAAGCCCGTCACACTTCGCCGCTTGTCGAGCCAGAGCGCTGCCTTTTTCACGTCGTCAGGCGTGACCGCCTCGATCCGCTCGGGCCATTGCGCGACATCCTCAAGGCCGAGGCCCGCCGCGAGCGAGGCGCCATACCAGTGTGCCAGAGTCGCCTGATTATCCTGGGCGTAGACTGTCTCGGCGACGAGACGGGTTTTGGCGCGCCGCAATTCCGGCTCATTGACACCTTGCGTTGCGACGCGGGCGATCGCGGCATCGATCGCGGCATCGATAGTCGCAAGACCGACGCCCTTCGCCGGTACCGCGAAGACGTAGAAACGCGTGGCGTCGACCGCCGTGCCCTGATAATGCGCCCCGGCCGCAACCGCGAGCTTGCCGTCCATGACCAAGGTCTTGAACAATAGGCTCGTCTGGCCGCCGCCAAGCAGATGGGCGAGAACCTCCAGCGCCTCGGCCTCGCCGGGCGCGGCCGACCTATAGGACGGCACGAGAAAGACGCTTTGGTGCGACGGCTGCTCCACCTTTTCGTCAAGGAGCGTCACGAGACGATGCGCGCGCGGCTCGGGCTCGCGTGGACGAAACCGTTTCGGCGTCTCGCCACGGGCGGGAACGAGACCGTAATATTTTTCCGCGAGGCCGATGACGTCCATTGCGTCTACATCGCCGGCCACGACGAGAACCGCGTTTTCGGGGGTATAGAAACGATCATAATAGGCGAGCGCGTCGGCCCGTTCGAGGCTTTCGATCTCATGGCTCCAGCCGATGATCGGCTTGCCGTAGGGATGCTGCGTAAACAGCGCCGCCTGCACGGCTTCATTGAGCTGATTGGATGGGTCGGAATCGGTGCGCATCCGCCTTTCCTCGAGGACGACATCGCGCTCGGGCCCGACCACCTCGTCCGTAAGGACAAGGTTCTTCATCCGGTCGGCCTCATATTCCATGCAGACGCCCAAGTGCTCCTTGGCGACGCGCTGGAAATAGGCGGTATAGTCATTGGAGGTAAAGGCATTCTCCTGACCGCCGAGATCCGCGACAAGCTCTGAAAATTTGCCTCGCGGATTGGCCTTGGTGCCCTTGAACATCAAATGTTCGAGGAAATGCGCGATGCCGGACTTGCCCGGCGGATCGTCGGCGGAGCCGTTGCGATACCAAACCATA
>DATBYR010000184.1:0-19879 GCA_036513565.1 Methylocella sp.
TATGATTGGGTAGCCATCGAGCGATTGTGTGCCGTCATCGGCGGCCGTCTTCTCGCCGATATCCGCCAACACGTTCTGGTCGATGCGGCGAACATCATCTATCCGCATTGCTCGCCGGAGACCCAGAACCGAAAGGCGCTCATGCTCGCCGCGGCCGTCCTGCATTATGCCGCGGAAAATGATCTTTGCCCCTATATCCGCGTCAAGAAGCTAAAGGAAAAACGACCGGAGCCGCGCGCGATGCGGAAGGAGGATGCGGCCCGTCTGATCGCGGCGGCGGACGGGAAGCTCAAACTCTTGCTCGTTTTCCTATTCTCGCAAGGCTGGCGGATCAGTGACGCGCTCCGGCTACAGTGGCAGGACATTAATTTCGCTGAGGCGAAGGTCCGCTATCACATCGCCAAGACGGACGAGTGGCGGGAGATCCCGCTGCATCTGACTACGCTCAACACACTTCGCAATGAGGCGGCGCAGGACGCGGCTCCGCAGATCGGGCGCGTGTTCCCGTGGGGCGGTAAGACCAGTCTTTATCGTGTGCTCCAGCCGCTTTGCCAAAAGGCCGGGATTTTCTTCACGCCACACATGGCGCGCCATTCGTTTGCGACGTGGCTGAATGCCGAGGGCGCGTCTACGAAGGAGATTATGGAGGCCGGGGGTTGGAGGGACCACAAGTCCGTCATGCGCTATACGCACGTCGATGAGAGGCGCGTCAGGGCAACGATCAATCGGATCAAAATATAGGGCAAAAGGCGCGCAATCCGATGGAAAATGCAATGAAATCAATGCCAGTTACTTGCTTGGCAAGGCCGAACCATTGCCGTGATGCTCCGGCATACCCAAGCCAGTGAAATTGTTGCGCCGAGCGCGGGAAATGCCGAATTGGTTGTCATCCAGACGCACCTCTCCCTTGGTTTTCCGGTCAGTCCCATCCGGTCAAGGAGGGGGTGATCGCCGTGTCCACGTTTGAGAGAGTGTCCCGCCTTGGCTAATCGCCCTGCAAGCGGCGGCACAGAAACTCCAGCTGGTCGAGGGTTTTGTAGCCCACCGCCACTTCGCCCGTCTCGCCCTCTCTGCGTTTGATCGTCACGTTCATGCCGAGCTGTTCCATCAGCTTCTTTTCCATCGCCCGCGTGTCGGCGTCTTTTTCCCCGGCGCCGCGCTTGCGCGGTCCCTGCCCCTTGGCGCTAGAGTTTTCCGCCGCGCCCTCTAGCAGCTTCTCGGCGTCCCGGACCGAGAGGTTTTGCGCGATGATTTTTTCGCTGAGGACGTCCGGCTCGGAACTCGCCAGCAGGGCCCTCGCGTGGCCAGCGGAAATTTTTCCTTCGCGCAGCAAAGACTTCGTGCGTTCAGGGAGCTTTAAAAGCCGCAAGCAATTGCTGACATGGCTGCGGCTCTTGCCGATCACCTTGGCAAGATCGGCCTGCGTATAGAGAAATTCGTCGCCGAGCCGCTCGTAGCCGGCCGCTTCCTCGAGTGGATCGAGGTCGGCTCTCTGGACGTTTTCGACGATCGCGAGTTCGAGCGCCTGCCGGTCGTCGGCCTCGAAGCTGACGATCGGCACCTCATGCAATCCGGCGCGCTGCGCCGCCCGCCAGCGGCGCTCTCCGGCGATGATTTCGTAGGCGTCCGGAGCGCCCGGCACGGGGCGCGCGAGAAGCGGCTGAATGATGCCTTTTTCCTTGATCGAGGCGGCCAGCTCATCGAGGGAGTCTTCGCCGAAATTCCTCCGCGGGTTGCGCGGATTGGGGCGAAGAAATTCGATCGGAATTTTCTGCTGGCCGCGCGTGCGGGTGGCGGCGGCGAGCGTCTCCGCGCCGCCGAGCAACACGGCAAGACCGCGCCCGAGCCGCGGCGGCGCTTCTTCGGCGATTTTACTTTGTTTCATAAGCCGGTTCCTCAACCAAGAATAGTTCCATGGATACGAACAATATTTACGCTATTTACTTATAGTACATAACGTAACGTCGTCCGGCCCCGCGCCTAGGCGGCGCCGCGCTCGCGGAGAATCACTTCCGACGCAAGCCTTAGATAGGCTTGGCTGCCGCTGCATTTAAGATCGTAGAGAAGAACCGGCTTGCCATGCGATGGCGCTTCGGACACGCGCACATTGCGTGGGATGACCGTTTCATAGACCTTGTCGCCCATAAAACCCCGCACGTCCGCCACGACCTGCGCGGCCAGCGTGTTGCGCGAATCGAACATCGTCAGAACGATCCCGTGCATGGTCAGTCCGGGATTGAGGCTGTTCCTGACCTGTTCCACAGTGGTCAACAGTTGCGACAACCCCTCGAGCGCGAAAAACTCGCATTGGAGCGGCACGAGCACGGCATGCGCGGCGGCCATCGCGTTCATGGTCAAAAGATTGAGGGAGGGCGGGCAATCGACGAGAACATAGGTGAAGCGCTCTTCGGCCGGGACAGCGTTCTGCTCCTCGGCGAACACATCGAGCTCTTTCTTGAGGCAATAGGCGCGATCCGGGCGCGCCGCGATTTCGAGTTCGAATCCGACGAGATCGAGCGTCGAAGGCGCGATGAAGAGGCGGGGAACCCCGGTTTCCCGGAGAACGGCGCCGAGACGCTCATTTCCGCTCAAGACATCGTAGGTGGAAATTTTGCGGCTGGCGCGGTCGATTCCAAGGCCCGTGGAGGCATTGCCTTGGGGATCGAGATCGACGATGAGCACCCGTTCTCCGATCGCGGCGAGCGCGGTTCCGAGATTGATGGCGGTCGTGGTCTTGCCGACTCCGCCTTTTTGATTGGCAAGCACGAGTATGCGCATGGCGGCGGCAGGCACCTCGTACCCCGATCCTTGAAAGTTATATGAAAACGAGGTCATAGCGGACGGCCCCGCCGTGATCAATTGGGCGGCGCGACATTTGCACTAGTTTGGGACCGGCGGGCGGGGCGGGGTTAGGTTCGCTTTCGCCGCGAGGATCTTTTCCCGCAGGCGCTCCGCCTCGCCGATGTAAAAAGCCGCGTTCGTCTTGCGAAATTCTTCGAGAGCGCCATCGGCAGCTTCGAGCGCGGCATCGAGGTGAGATAGCTGATGATCCTTGTTGTATAAGGCGACATGAACCAGGGCGAGGTTTACCTGGGTCCCGGCCCATTGGAGCGGGATACGCTCGCGGGTACTTACCTGCAGCGCCTCGCGATAGGCGTCCGCCGCTTTGGTGAGCGTCTCCGTGCCGCTCTCGCCCTTTCCGAGGCGCGTAAGTGCATTGCCGAGATGGTTCTGGGTCGTGGCCCAGTCGAGCGGCACCCGCTCGCGGGTCAATTCCTTCAGCGCCTCGCGACAGGCTGCGACCGCCTGCCGCAGCGTTTCCGTGCCGATCTCGCGCTCACCGGGTCTCGATTGCGCATTGCCGAGATTGGGCAGGGTCAGGAGTGGCACGTGCCCGCGAATGGCTTCGAACGCCTGCCGCAACGTCTCCGTGCTACTCTCGCGCCCACCGAGCACCCCGAGCGCAGCACCGAGATTGCTCTGCGTCCTGGCCCAATCGAGCGGCGCGCGGTCGCGGGTCTGTTCCTTCAGGGCCTGGCGATGGGCTTCGACCGCCTCCTCAAGCCGCGCCGTGCCGCTCTCGCGCTCGCCGAGCTCTTCGAGCGCAACGCCGAGATTGCTCTGCGTCCCGGCCCAATCGAGCGGCACGCGCGCGCGGGTCCGTTCCTTCAGCGCCTCGCGATAGGCAGAGACCGCCTCTTCGAGCCTTTCCGTCCCGCTCTCCCGCTTGCCGAGACTTAAGAGCGCAATGCCGAGATTGTTCTGGGTCGTGGCCCATTCCAGCGGCGCGCGCGCGCGGGTCAATTCCTGCAAGGCGTCGCGATAGGCTTCGACGGCCTCTTCCAGCCGCGCCGTCCCGGTCTCCCGCTCGCCGAGCGTTTCGAGCGCAATGCCGAGATACACCTGGGTCGCCGCCCATTCGAGCGGCACGTGTTCGCGGGGCCTTAGCGCTAAGCACAGCCGGTAAAGCTCAATCGCTTCGCGCAGCGCCGCATTGTCCCCAAATTCATAGCCTTGCGCAAAGAGTTCTCCCGCCTGCGCAATCAGGCGCTCCAAGCGATTCTCGGTGTCAAACGATGCAACAAGGCTCGCGGCTTGACCATAAAGAACCGCGGCGTCCCGATAATTCAATCGAGCATGGGCCACCGCAGCTTGTGCCGCTTTTGTGTCGGCCACACCGCGCTTGCGAAGCCGGATTTCCTCTTGGACTTCGCGGTCATGATCTTCGAGCCTTTCCAATGCGTCGATTTCAGCATGCGCGATGGCCGCAAGAAATTGTTCGGCTTCATCGAGGCGGCCGGCCTGGTGGGCGACTTTCGCTTGATCGCGCAACGTGGAAAGGCGGGGCGACAAATTGCTGGAAAAAGAAAGAGCGTCGATCTTTTCACCGGCGCTTTTCCAGTCACCTGCGATCTTGAACAAGGTCGACGCGAACTGCTCTGGCGCAACCTTGCGCCCGACCATGGTTTCCAGAAACCCCGAAACAAGATCGACCGTTCCACCGTGTTCGGCTTTAACCCTAGCGAGATCCCCAACAAGTGCTTCCCGGTCGGCAATGCTCATCGATAGTTCGGCCGTCAAACGATCGACATTCTCGCGGATCGCCTGCGTGTCGTCCTTGACGGCGTCGATCTTTTTTTCCTGATGCGACACCGGCCGCTCGGTGTGTCGCTCGATGAAGTTGCGAACGAGCTGGTAAATTTCGCTTTCGCGATTTACCGGTTTGACAATTGTGAGATGATCCGAATCGATTGGAACGGGATCGACTGCCAGTCCTGGATCGGAACTATCGGGCTTGACGATCATCCCAAACATCGCTGTCGTTTTCGTCTCGGTCAGGATCAAATGATCGATTTTGCGCTCCCTTGCCCAGCGCCGGTACCAGAGATTGAGATCCCGCAAATGCTGGTCATTGCGAATGAGCGAACCGGTCGCAGACGAAGGCCGGACGAGAACGCGCAGCCGGTCGCCCCAGCCCGCCATATCCGCCCCAACATGAGGCGTCGCCAGAAAAGCCACTTTCCGGACTCGATCTATAAAGCTCAAAGCTTCGGCGCGGTCGATTGCCGCATCCGCCGCCTTTCGCAAGAGCTGCTTGATGACAAGTCCGCCGAGGCTGTGCCCAGCTAAGATCACCTCGCCCGTCCCAAGGTCAGCTTTCACTAGCAGCAAATTGAGTACATTGGCCGCGCGGTCGCTCAACTCCATCGCCGAGCCGCGCCAGTTCGACACGGGCGCCTCATAGCCTACCGAGTAAACCGACAGGCCGTCGATGTCCTCCGCCAGCCAAGCCAGCCAGAAAGAGGCTTGATCCTTTGTGGCTTGCCACGTGCTCCTAGCGTCGCCGCCGAGGCCGTGGAAGAAAACCACGTCGGCGCTCTTCGGCCCCCGCGCTTCGGCAATCAAAAAAAGGTCTGCCATCTGCGCCCCCGGCGCGGCTTAACTGATCGGTGTCTAGTTACACCGAATCGCGGGACATTCCGCCGCGCCGTTCATCTCTCATGGTGGCGAGTGATCGATCCTGGCAAGCGGCGACTGCCATGATAGGGGTATTCAACAGAAATTCCTTCCATGATTTGGTATATAAAGGTCATGTTATTTTGAATATACATATCTATACTTGAACAATTACTGTATCGAGCCAGAGACATAGGGCAGCCTGCCTTAATCAAACTGGTCCACTCCCCCCGGCCCTTCGCCTGACCAGCACCAGGCGCGCCGCGGAACAGGTTTGGCTCTCAATTGTCGTGATTAAGTATTTACTGGCCGTTAACGAATCGGTCAATTCCGCCTCAAAGTGTTTTCCCTTGGAAAAAACCGCAACCGCGCCTTGGCGAAGGAATTTTTCGGCGTAAAGCAGGAGTGCTTCGAGCGGCGCCAACGCGCGCGCGCTCACCGCGTCGATTGGCTCGTCGAGGCCGGGCAGGATCTTTTCGAGTCGGCCGCAGTGGACGATCGCGGGCGCCGATGTTTCGCGAATAACATTTTGCAGAAAGGCGCATTTGCGCCGGTTGGCCTCGACGAGATGGACAAGCGCGCCAGGCTCGTCCGCATATTTAATTGCCGTCACAAGCCCCGGAAATCCGGCGCCCGAGCCGAGATCGAGCCAACGCCGCGCCTCGGGCACCGCCTGCGAAACCTGGAGCGAATCGGCGAAATGCCTGACCCAGAGATCGTCCAAGCTCGATTTGCCGACGAGATTGATGGGGGACTGCCATTTGTCGAGGATATTTGCGTAGATTACCAACCGCCGCAGCGTCTCCTCCGGCAGGCCGGCGAGGAGAACGTGCGCGGATCGTGGAAAGCTCACTTTACTTTTGCAACGCTCAACGTCCAGCGCCGGCGCGGCGAAGCTTTGCGGCAAGCAGGGTCATGGCGGCGGGGGTCATTCCTTCGATTCGTCCCGCCTGCCCTATGGTGCGCGGCCGGATAGTGTCGAGCCGCACCCGTATCTCGTTGGAAAGGCCGGGCAGCAGAGCATAATTGACGTCGTCGGGGATGGTCAGCGCCTCGTCGCGGCGGAAGGCTTCGATGTCTTTTGTCTGGCGATCGAGATAGACGGCGTATTTGGCATCGATTTCGATTTGCGCGGCGGGTTTTGGCGCGATCTCGCCAAGCTCCGGCCAGATCGCTCGCAGACTCCCAATCGAAACGCCAGGCAAGGCCAGGAGGCCGAAAGCGGTCCGGCGGGTTCCGTCGCGATTGACCTTGAGCCCATGCCGCGTCGCCTCGTTCGGGGTGAGGCTTAACCCTTCGAGGAGCGCCCGCGCGCGGGAGAGGGCCGCCGCCTTGACGGCATAGGCCCGCCGCCGGTCCGCGCCGACGCAGCCGACATCGGTGCCCCACGCGGTCAGCCGCTGATCGGCATTATCGGCGCGTAGCGACAAGCGGTATTCGGCGCGCGAGGTGAACATGCGGTAGGGCTCGCTCACCCCCTTCATCACCAAATCGTCGATCATCACGCCGGCATAGGCGTCCGAGCGGCCGACGGTGATTGTGTCCATCCCGCAACCACGCAACGCCGCATTGAGCCCCGCGACAAGGCCTTGCGCGGCCGCCTCCTCATAGCCCGTGGTGCCATTGATCTGCCCAGCGAGAAAAAGCCCGTGAATTTTTTTTGTCTCCAGGCTCGCGTGCAGGGCGCGCGGGTCGATGAAATCATATTCGATCGCATAGCCGGGCCGCAGCATCCGGGCCTTGGAAAGACCGGGAATGGTGTGGAGGAATTGCTCCTGAATCTCCTCCGGCAGGGAGGTCGAAATGCCGTTTGGATAAATGGTGGTGTCGTCCAGTCCCTCCGGTTCGAGGAAAATCTGATGCGCCGCGCGTTCCTTGAAGCGAACCACCTTGTCTTCAATCGAGGGGCAATAGCGTGGCCCCGGGCCCGAAATCGCGCCGGAATAGACCGGCGATGCCCTAAGATTTTTTTCGATGATCGCATGGCCTTTGGGGGTCGTATGGGTGATGCAGCAATCGACCTGTGGCGTGAGGATCGACTCGGTCAGAAAGGAAAAGGGCTCTGGGTCGGCATCGCCGCTCTGGCGTTCGAGCACGTCCCAATCGATGGTGCCGCCATCGAGCCTTGGCGGCGTTCCGGTCTTGAGACGCCCGAGGCCGAGGCCCAGTTCCTGCAGTCTCTGGCCGAGGCGGATGGCCGGGCTTTCCCCCATGCGCCCCGCCGGAAAGGTCTTGGTGCCGATATGGATGACTCCGCGCAAAAAAGTCCCCGTCGTCAGGACGAGCGCGCCGCAGCGGAGTTTTTCGCCATTGGCGGTCTCGATCCCTTCGACGCGGCCGTTTTCCAAGAGAATATCGGCGGCCTCGGCTTCGATCACGCTGAGATTTTCTGTGTCCCGGATCGCCGCCTGCATTGCCTCCCGGTAGAGCTTGCGGTCCGTTTGCGCCCTCGGCCCGCGCACGGCGGGGCCTTTCGTGCGGTTCAGAACGCGAAACTGAATTCCGGCCTTGTCCGCGACACGCCCCATGAGCCCGTCGAGGGCGTCGATTTCGCGCACGAGGTGGCCCTTGCCGAGCCCGCCGATGGCGGGATTGCAGGACATCGTGCCGATCGTGGCAAAGGAAAGCGTGACGAGCGCGGTGCTCGCGCCCATGCGCGCGGACACTGCCGCCGCTTCGCAGCCGGCATGGCCGCCGCCCACTACAATCACGTCAAAAGTGCCCGGCATCCTGTCACCTTTTTTTAGAATCATTCCAAAAATGTTTCACGTGAAACATTTTCACGTTTTTCCAAGATGCCGCGCGCAGTTCATAATTGGATTGATTATAAAAAAGTTTCACGTGAAACAATTTGGCCCGCGCTTACTTCCCGATACAAAACCGCGCAAAAATCTCGCCCAAAATATCCTCGACGTCCACCACGCCGGTTAGTCTTTGCAACGAAACCATCGCCACGCGCAAGTCTTCCGCCAGCAATTCGGCCGGAGCGCCGGGATCGTCCAAAATCCGGGCGAGCGCAAATGCGGCCGTCTCGAAGGCCTTTCGGTGGCGCTCCCGCGCGACCAACCCCGCATGCCCATCGCTCACGGTGGAGCGCGCGAAATCTTCCATTTTTTTGAGCAGGCAATCGAGATTTTCGCCGCTCTCCGCGCTGATGTAAAGCCCGTGAGGCAAGTGGTGCCTTTCGGCAGCGGGCAAAAGATCGCTCTTTGTAAAAACCGGCCAGACCGCGCCGCCGTTAACGCCGGGCGGCACCGGCGCTCCCGCTTCGGAGAGCCACAGAACGAGGTCGGCAGACCCGGCCTTGTCTCGCGCGCGGAAAATCCCGATCTCTTCGACCGCGTCAAAACTCTCCCGTAATCCCGCCGTGTCGATCAAACTGACCGGGCAGCCGCCAAGATCGAGATGAACTTCGATTATATCACGTGTCGTGCCGGCAAAGGGGGAAACGATCGCCACGTCGCGGCGCGCGAGCGCGTTCAGAAGCGTCGATTTTCCCGCATTGGGCGGCCCGGCGATGACGACGGTCGCGCCCTCGCGCAGCCGCTCCCGGGCGCGCCCGGCGGCGAGTTCCGCTTTGAGCCCGGCAAGAACGGGGGCGAGGATTTCGCCCGCTTGCCGCCCGGAAAACGCTGGCACGCCCTCTTCCTCCGGGAAATCGATCTCGGCTTCGAGGAGCGCCGCCGCCTCCAGGAGCGCGCCCCGCCAGATCGCGGCCTGACGCCCGAGCACGCCTTCCGCCTGACGAAGGGCGGCACGGCGCTGCCATTCGGTTTCCGCGTCGATCAGATCGGCGAGGCCTTCGACCTCCGCCAGATCCACCTTGCCGTTTACCATCGCGCGGCGGGTGAACTCCCCTGGTTCGGCTGGGCGGGCGCCCGCAATGCCACCGATGGCCTTCACCATGGCGGCAACGACGGCGCGGCCGCCGTGGACATGGAATTCGGCATAGTCCTCGCCCGTATACGTTTTTGGCGCGGGAAAAAAAATAACAAACCCCTTGTCGATGGCTTCGCCTGTACCGGGATCGCGGAAAGTTGCGAGCGCCGCTCTGCGGGGTTCGGGGAGCGTTCCGGCAAGGCTCTTGACAATCGTCCGCGCAGCCGGCCCCGACAGACGCAAGACCGCGATCGCGGCGCGGCCCGCGCCGGAGGCAATGGCAAAGATTGTATCGCTTTCGAAACCGGTCGTTGCTGCCATTGATACCGACTCTCGAAGAGGGGAAAGACTTAGACGCTGCCCTTCATAGGGCCGGCCGTTACGGACTACCTATCGCTGTTCGTTCCGGCACTTTGCTAGGAGTAAGCGGCCGCTTCGGCCATGGCTTTCCATTCATTGCACGGCGGCAGAGAAGCGTATCTAAACTTTGAACTCAATGATCGAGACCGCCGAAGGCGGCGCGCCTTAGCGCGTCCTTGACTTCAAAGTTCAGATACGCTCGGATTCAGCCACGCGATGAATGGATTTTTCCGCGCATCATGCGCGGTCCGTGTTTGCGGTTCCGAGCAGCGTTCGTCATCGGTTGTATCATCCTTAGAGACGCAGGATTCGCGTGCTCTTTCTAGTTGCCCATTTCCATTGCGTTCGGTTCGCTCGCAACAAGGTTAGCCCCCAAATGATCCTTTCTCTCTCGTCGCTTTCTTCCGATGATGCGAAATTGTGGCTCGGCATATCAGAACTTGCATTGATAGTCTCCGCTATTGTTCTCGTCGTGGGGTTATTGGGCGAGTGGCCGGACTCTGAGTCCTGGAAAAATCGTACGCTATACAAACTGTCAAAAGCGGCGGTCATTCTTGGCGTATTTGGAGAACTGTTAGGAGACGCTGGGATCTTTGAAACTTCGGCAAGACTGCAAGTCCTTGAGGAATCAGCGATCAGCGTAGCCAACACGAAGGCAGCCGCAGCGGAGGTTGCGGCCGGCCAAGCTAAAGAGCGCGCTGGCGCTTTGGAAAATACGGCCGCACAACTTAGGCTGGATTTAGAAAAGGAGCGCGTCAAAAACCAAACTCGCCCGCTAACACAAAAAGAATTTGATGCTATTGGTGAACTTAAAGGCAAAATACCATCTGTAAGTCTCGCATATTCATCGAACTGTATCGAATGCTCGGTATATGCCACCCAAATCGTCGACGCTTTAATGGCTGCCAATATAGACGTTAAATTGTTTTTATCACAATCTACTCTAGGCGCATGGCATGGCCTAAGCGTACAATATCCGGATTTTCCAGACGAAAATATTGTAGTAGAGACTTTGCGGAAATCAGATCTTCTGGCAGCGACTTCAAAGCTTGCGCCAGAGACTACGCGTATTCCT
This sequence comes from Methylocella sp., assembly GCA_036513565.1. Taxonomy (GTDB): domain Bacteria; phylum Pseudomonadota; class Alphaproteobacteria; order Rhizobiales; family Beijerinckiaceae; genus Methylocapsa. Next base: position 10,772 of record DATBYR010000184.1, read on the forward strand.
GGAGTGCCAATGGACAGGCCGCTATTATTGATCGGCGAGCGATTTCCGGAAGTTAATCCTGACACGTGGAAGATATTATTAAAGGGACCTATATACGTGCTTGACCCAGCCTAAAAAATATGGTAGCGTCTCCAAATCGAAGGAGATGCCACGTGTTACAGAATTTTGCCAGCCTTTTTGACTTAATGGAAGCCTTTCCCGATGAACAGGCTTGTGTTGACCATCTTCGCGCTATTCTCTGGCGCGACGGCGAGTTTTGCCCGCATTGCGGCAGCACCAAAATCTATCACTTCTCAGACCTCAAAACGTTCAAGTGTGGCGATTGCCGGGATCGATTTTCTATCAAGGTCGGCACAATTTTTGAGGACACGAAACTTTCCCTCCGCAAGTGGTTTATGGCGATTTGGATGATTACCAACCATCCAAAGGGTATTGCTAGCGTGACGCTCGCCAAGGACCTGAAAATCACGCAAAAGTCCGCGTGGTTCATGCTCCATCGCCTTCGCCATGCCGCCCGCACTAACTCGTTCAATGCGCCGCTCAAAGGCGATATTGAAACCGATACGACTTTTGTCGGCGGCAAGGAAAAGAACAAACACGCGGACAAGCGGACACCCGGCTCTCAAGGTGGCGCGAACAAGGCCGTTGTGATCGGTATTGTCGAGCGCGATGGCGAGCTTCGGGCCGTTCATGTCCAGGACGCTAAAGCCAAGACGCTTCAGGGAGAGGTCCTCAAGAACGTCGCCAAGGGTTCGGCTGTACTGACGGACGAAGACCGGTCTTTCATCGGCCTTGATCGCGACTACATACATCTTTCGGTCAACCATTCACAAGGTGAGTACGTTCGCCTAGGCGGCTTTGTTCACACCAATACGGCTGAAAGTGTTTGGGCGCTCCTCAAACGCCAAATCTTCGGTATCCACCATTGGGTTTCCGACAAACACCTAAACCGCTACGTTAGCGAAATGACATGGCGCTTCAATCGCCGCGACATGAAAGTGACCGGTCGGATGAATGACTTGTTCACTTGCGTCGAAGGGCGGCTCACGTACAAGGCGCTGATCGGATGACGGGCAAGCGAAAGCTTGAGCCACCCCTCAAGCTCGACCTGAGCTTCGAGGAAGCCCTGAGTCGATTTGTCGCAACTAAACCTGAGCAGGTTGACGAAAGCATCGAACGATCTAAGACAAAGAAGCCGCCGCAGGATGCACCCCTGCGACGGCCGAGACGCCCTAAGGCGCGGGCATTAAAGCGGCTTTAACCGCAGCAACGCCAATATCCGCGAACGTGCTGGATGTATCCGAGGCGAATGCGCACATAGGCGGACACCCAGTGACAACAACGTGCTGCCATTGGTTTGTCTCCTTTGTGGAGACAGACTCTTGAGTCGGGCGGCAGGATGTGCTAAGGAAAACGCGGCACACCGCTGCCAACCCTTAGCCGCCCTGTCTGTCAGAAGGTTCAGGCGGCGCACTACAAAATCGGCCCAGTCATCCCCTGCAAGGGATAAGCTGGGCCGTACTCTTTTGTAGGCCTCATGCCCTTACTACCCCAATTCGACGACCCGATCAATATGGGCTGTGGAACAAACAGGCGCCCAATCTAAAATAATTCTTGCACATATCGTTGGAACATCCTTATATGGGGCTATGGGCCATCAACTAGATTCACAAGCCATCGAGAATCGACTGCGCGAAATTCGCGAGGCCATCTCTGCCCTTCAGGTGGAAGCGGACGAGCTGGCGCTCGCATTGCGGGTGTTCGAGCGATTCTCTCCGCCAGAGTCCTCATCGAAAAAAAAGAAGGGTGACAAACCAAAACTTGGGCCTGCCAGACCTAGAGGCATTCCAACCAACTTTGAAATGACGGAAATGATTTTGAATGCTTCGGAGCGGGAAGGAAAGAATGGCCTGACCGCCAATGAGATCGTTGAACAAATAGGCAGCCGATATTGGCCCGGCGTAACAGGCGCTCAAATTTTGCCAGTCATTTATCATTTTGCAAAACAGGGGCGCATCCGCAAAACTTCCGGGGGGAAGCTCAAGTGCCTTCACAAAAGCAACGAAGGCCCTGACGCGGCAGCGGCATAGAAGACACACCCGCAAACTGCGCATGGACTGGCCGAAACCTCCTAGTGAGTTCTCGCGGGTCAAGCACGAGGGCAGGCACTAGGTCTTCCAGCCCCGTATCAGAAGTTTCACCGAGAGCGCTAGCCCCGCTAAAGCTGTAACGGCGGCTCCTATGGCTTCAATTCTCTCATGTCTTTCTAGCACCGCATCGGCTACTTCTTCGTCCGATAAGGATCGCCAGGACTCGATGGAGTCCTGTTTATCGGTTTTTGATTCCTGGATATCAGTTGCCATTGCGGCCGTAGTAATCGGCCTGGTTCTCGAATACGGCCCTGAATTTTCGCGTAGACTGAATGCCGCCATTCCGCCATTCGTTCCGAAGCTAGGCGCTGTGCTGGTTATCCTAGGAGTTGCGTCAGAGCTTGGATTGCATGTCCTGTCGTCGCAAACTGTCTCTGCTATTCGGGGCATACAAAAAACAAGAGATGGTATGCAGCAAGAGAGAATCGAGACACTTAACAAGCAAACGGCAGTCCTCCAACTTGACCTAGAGCGAGAAAAAGAAAAACGGGGGGCGCGAATCTTAAAAAAAGCACAATACGATATCTTGCAGGAATTAAAAGGCAAGATCAGAGCCATAAACATCACTTGGGGCAATGATATTGAAAGCAGCGCTTTTGCCCACCAAATCATCATAGCATTGATGAATGCCGGAATCGATGTAAAGATATACATGCCGGCAGCAGATATAAAAATTACTGGGATATTTGTGTTTAAAGACAATATGCAGGATATAGACAGCGACCCATTACTAAATGCACTACACAGAGCAGATTTATACGGCGGCAACGGGGTATGACCAAACCCATCGTTTTTCCCATCAGCACCGCGCGATATTCCAATGATATTCGTTGGAGAAAAATATATCCAATACAACGAGCCTCCATATTTTGGCCCGCCGAAAAATACCCCGAAGCAGTAAAACAAGCTTGACCAGCAATGGGTCAAGCACGTATATAGGGCCCTTATTAAAGCCGCTCCAGAAGTAGTATTGACACGAGCCGTGCGATGCGTCGGAGCGCGGATATCCAAGGGAGTCAAGTATATGTTTCGCTCATGCTTCGAGACGCGCGCTTCGCGCGCTCCTCAGCATGACGGCGAGGGTTTTCGAGAGAGGCCCTTAGGCTTTCTTTCCCGCGAAATGAAGGATCGCGATAAAAGTAGCGTGATCTCTGACGTACGCTCCCGCTACTTCCTGCAACGGAATAGTTTCCATTTTCCGTCGCCAACGCCGGCCACATCGTTAAACCCTGAAAGAACGAAGGTCGCGGGAGCCGCCAACGGATTATGGGGCACCACGCGGCCTTTAGCGTTGAAGCGCATAATCTGAACTCGCTCAATCACCCCCGAGAGAGGCACTTGCTCCGATTGTGTCGGGGTCTTGAAAAAATAAATGTATTCGCCATTCACGGCCCCGATGCGCAAGCGAGCCCGCGCTTCGGCGACATTCTTATATTCGGCCCGCGAAAGCGAACAAGCCTGAGCGGCCGAGCATCCAAGAAGGATCAGAGTCGCGGCAATACATGATTTCCAAATGGCCGGCCGACGCATGTTACGATCAGTGATCGTTATATGGATCATAGTTGTTGTCGGGATACCATGCTCCAGAGAACAACGAAGCTTGTCGTCGCACGGTGACCCGTTGAACATGGCCGCTGTCCACAAACGTATGGTGGACGTTGGGGTTGCCCAGTCAATCCCAGAGATTAGGCCGTGCGGATGGGCGAGGTGTGCCATAAAAGAAAAATCGCCTTTCCAGGACGGCTGGCCATTTATGTCCTTCACGAAATCAGCAGCCAGGCCGAAATGATGGACCCCGACTTTTCGCAACTGTGTCGCGCTTTGTTCGAAAAGAAGTTCCTGCCGTTCCTGGCTTCGATAGGTCTCGAAAGCCATCAAAGCGATGCCCATGTGCCTGGCGTCATCGATGATCGCTTGGACCTTTTGGCGCGTAACAGGCTCCAAGAGTTCGATATCGTGAATTCGATCTTTGCTTTGAAACCGTCGGTCGTTTTGGATAACGTCAGTATAAAAGGACATGTGACCCCCTATCTTTCATCCAACCGTCATAAAGTTGTTGCGCATGAACGGGTGGACCGATGTCTCCACCCGTGCGAAAAAGTGATAACATAGACCAAGGTCCAAGAAAAGCGTGTTGCGGTCTACAGAGTGACAGATGACGCAAAACAATTACTACCCACGGTCCCGTCACGCGCCGCGCCGCCGCCGCGAACGGCGATCTGAACTTGGGACGGCGAGCAATGCCGGTCGATGCTGCAAATCCGGGGATGAAACAAATTTTATCTGGCGTACGACGACAGGACCATAAGATTTAAGTAATGGTGGGCAAAACCCAAAAGCCCGTGAATGCTAAAGCTTCCAAAGACGGCCGTAAATATAAGTAGAATGACATGGAAAATAGATTTAGATTCTATTCTTATAAAACTATATATCGCGGACAGTACAAAAACAACGCCAAAACACAAGGGGATCGTCGAATAGGCCAAAGCGTCCTCTTTGGGGATATCGAAAACTCTCCAAGGATCGACGAGCAAAAGGAAAAAAATGTGGCTCAAAAAGCTAACGACTGTAAGCGCGGAACTTATGACAAGGGCTCTTTCGGGAGTGCGCGGAATGAGGGCGAAAGTTTTCGCCGGCTTCATGGGCGCGTTGGGCGCGCCACCGCCGGCCCGCCCCTCGCTGCTGCCGTTTCCTGGCTTTGTCATCCGACACTCCCCAGATTATCGCGACGCCGCATATAAACCCTTAAGGCGGGGATAGGAAAGAGGGCTGTTGCTGGACGCCGGGTTTGCATGACCCTGCCTTGGTTCAGAGTTGGCCACCACGAAACACTCCAATTTCCGCGTCAAGAGAGTCTTGACAATCCGGCCGTCAAGGTTAACTTGACGTCGAAATGGGAGGGTTGCATGCGGGCCAATCTTAATCTGCGCTCGGTTTTTCCGAAATGCGTGTCCTTAAGGTGCTCGTTTTGCGGGAAGCCGGAGGGCCAAGTCGGCAAATTGATCGCGGGACCAAAGGTATTTATTTGCGATGCCTGCATCGGAGTTTGTAACAAGATTCTGGAGGCGATGCCCCTGGCCTTTGCCGGGTGGGAAGCGATGACGAATGAACAATTACTCGAATCCCTGAAACCTTCAGTCGCCACTGTGGAAGCCGTCCGGTCCGTTCTCCAAATCCAGGTGGAAGTTTTACGAAAGCGGGAGGTAAGTTGGGCGGCGATCGGAGAAGCGCTTGGAATTTCCCGGCAGGCGGCCTGGGAGCGTTTTTCTTAAATCCGCTAACCTTTGAGGCACAATTTTGTCTATGTCTCGGGCGCGCACAACCGATGGCTGCGCCTGCAAATAGCCTCGCCGCGACGCCCTCTGGCCGCTATCCCCTAAAAACCTTATTATTTGATCGCATATGATGATCATTCTCGACGCAACGGATACCGCCGTCCAAAATTTAGCCTGAAAACCGCGCTTAACAATGGAAACCGCCCGGGCCAGAGGATATTGCCGCATGATTCGATTCGATAAACCCTTGCTCTCCATGGCCGCGGCCAATCTGGCGGCCACTCTGTTTGTGGCGTTGGTGCCGGTTGCCGCTCGCGCGGAGACCGCGATCGCTCAAGACGCCCGGATGGTCCGGCTGCACGCGCAAATCGCCGCTGCGCGAAACGAGATTCGCGTCGCCCAGGAATACGGCCGGCCGCCTGGCGAAATCGGCGAGCCCGGCGATGTCCCCTACGCCGGGGAGCAGCAGGACGGAACGCAACAGGATTCAGCGGGTCTCCTAGTCCGGATCGGACGCCTCGAAAGCCAATTGCGGCAGATCAGCGGGCAAATCGAACAGATGCAGTTCGAGAGCCGCAGACTCGCGGAACAACTCAAGAAATTCCAGGAGGATGTCGATTTCCGCTTTCACGAGGGCGCTCAGGGCACGTCTGCGGCCAAGCCGCCGCAGAAGCGTAGTGAAACGCCTGAACCCCAAATCAACGGGGGCGACCGGGGCTCGCCGCAAAGTGCCGCTATCGCACCCTCCCGCGCGAACGGGCGTGGCGACGCATTCGATCCATCCCAAAATCCCGGCGCCCCAGGCGCTCCCCGCCCGCTCGGAAGCTTCGCCCCGGCCGCGAGCACGAACCCGGCGGGCGGGCGCCCCAACGAGAGCGGTCCGACAAGCCTCGATCACAACGAGCCCGGCGCGCCGCTCGATCTCTCCAATGGCCGCTCCCGCATCGCCGGGCCGCCAGCAGCAACGCCAACGCCGCCGATGGCCGCCGCCAGCGTCCCGGCGACCGGCATCACCACGCCGGGCGGCACGGTCATCGCCATGGCGCCCAATCCCGCGCAAGCTGAGTTCGACATTGCTTTAGGTTATTTCAAACAAAGAGCATACGAAAACGCGGAAAAGGGCTTTGCCGGGTTTCTTGAAAAGAATCCCAAGAACAAAATGGCTTCCGACGCGATCTATTATCTCGGCGAAAGCTTCTACCAGCGCGGCCGGCAGTCCGAGGCGGCGAAACAATATCTAAAAATATCGACCCAATACGCCAATTCGCCGCGCGCGCCGGAAGCCCTCTTGCGCCTCGGCCAGTCGTTGAACGCCCTCGGCGCCAAAGAACAAGCCTGCGCGACCTATAGCGAAATCGCGAAGAAATATCCAAATGCGCCGGCCACGGTCAAAACCGGCGCCGAACGGGAGGCCAAGCGCGCGAAATGCTGACGTGCGATCGTCCGGATCCCGGCCCGCCTTACGCAAACCTTGCCCGCAAGCGCCGCGGCAGGTCCGCCAAACCACCGTTCCCCGCGGCAGGCAAGGCGGGATTCTCCGCCGGCGACATCGGGCGTCTGTTCAGCCCTTGGGAGGCCGCGCGGGGAATCGTTCTTGGCGTTTCCGGAGGCCCCGATTCGGTCGCCATGATGCTGCTCGCGGCGGAGTGGGTGCGCGGGCGCGCCACGCCGCCACCGCTTTATGTCGCGACCGTCGACCACGGTTTGCGCAAGGACTCGCGCGGCGAGGCCGAAATGGTTGCCCGCTGGGCCGCCGGACTTGCGCTGCCGCACGCGCTTCTGGTCTGGGATGGCGTCAAGCCAAAATCCAGGATTCAGGAACGCGCCCGCGAAGCCCGCTATGAATTGTTGTTCGAATACGCGGCCAAGATTGGCGCCGATCACGTCATGACCGCGCATCACGCCGACGATCAAGCCGAGACGATTTTGTTCCGGCTGCTGCGCGGGACTGGCGTTTGCGGACTCTCCGGCATGGCAAGTTCGAGCGAACGCAATGGGCTGATCCTTGCGCGCCCCTTGCTGGCCCACGCCAAGGCGGACCTCGTTGCCCTATGCGAATCGAGGGCGCATCCTTTTTTCGACGATTTATCGAACAATGATCCAGCCTATGCCAGGACCAGGATACGGCGGCTCGGCGGCCTGCTCGCGGACGAAGGTCTTGGCCGCGCCGCCTTGCTTAGGCTCGGCCGCCGGGCCGCAAGGGCGGACGCCGCGCTTGACGCCCGCGCGTGCGCGGTCCGCGCCGGTCTCGCGGCGCGGCGCGAGCCAGGTGGATTTAGGGCGGACATTTCGGCGCTCGCGGACGAGCCGGAAGAGATTCTTTTACGATTTCTGGCCGATGAACTAAAATTGCTAAGCTGTGGCAAACCACTTCGTCTTGAGCGTCTCGAAGCTCTGGCGCCGCGGTTTGGTCAAGCGCTGCGCGCCGGGGTCGCGTTCACGGCAACCTTGGGCGGGGCGGCGTTTCGGCTGCAAAGCAACCGCATTCTTGTCATTGCGAGGGAAGGCGCGCGGCGGCGCGGCCAAGAAAACCCACAAGGAGACTTCGAGGCAAGGTCCTGCGAGTGATGTAAGGCTCACTTGAGAGTGATGCAAGACTCACTTGGCAAGCGCGCAAACCAAGCCTACATTGAACAAACGCCCAACTCACAGCGGGCGCGGTTCAACCGGCGACGGCCCTCGGGCCGGAATGGTGTTTAGCGGGAACGAAGATGAATCCGAATTTCCGGAATTTCGCCCTTTGGGTGATCATTATCCTGCTCGTCGTCGCGCTCGTCATGCTGTTTCAAAACCCTGGGCAGCGGGTGCCGTCGCAAGATATCGCCTTTAGCCAGCTTTTGAGCGAAGTTGACCAAGGCCATGTCCGCGAGGTCACGATCGCAGGCAACGAGATCACCGGTCATTTCACCGACAATCGCGCCTTTGCGACCTATGCGCCAAACGACCCGTCGCTGGTCCAGAGCCTTTATAAGAAAAATGTGTCGATCACGGCCAAGCCTCCGTCGGAAAACACCAATTGGTTGATGACGCTTCTCGTCAACGGGCTGCCGCTGATTGCCATCCTCGGCATCTGGATCTTTCTTTCCCGGCAAATGCAGGGTGCCGGCGGCAAAGCCATGGGATTTGGCAAGTCCAAGGCGAAACTCCTGACCGAGGCGCATGGGCGGTATACTTTCGAGGACGTCGCCGGCGTCGACGAGGCCAAGGAAGACCTCCAGGAAATTGTCGAATTCCTACGCGATCCGCAACGCTTCCAGAAGCTTGGCGGGCGAATTCCGCGCGGCGTATTGCTTGTCGGCCCGCCCGGGACCGGCAAGACGCTGCTTGCGCGCGCCATCGCGGGGGAAGCCAACGTGCCCTTCTTTACGATTTCCGGATCGGATTTCGTGGAAATGTTCGTCGGCGTCGGCGCGAGCCGGGTCCGTGACATGTTCGAGCAGGCCAAGAAGAACTCGCCTTGCATTGTCTTCATCGATGAAATCGACGCCGTTGGCCGGCATCGCGGCGCCGGCCTCGGGGGAGGCAACGACGAACGCGAGCAAACCTTGAACCAGCTCCTCGTCGAGATGGATGGCTTCGAGCCCAACGAGAGCATCATCATAATCGCGGCGACGAACCGTCCCGACGTGCTCGATCCGGCGCTTCTCCGCCCCGGCCGCTTCGACCGCCAGATTGTCATAGCG
>DATBYR010000185.1:0-3989 GCA_036513565.1 Methylocella sp.
TCGCCACGACCACGCCGGTCGCCTTCGACCCATATAAGGAAAATCATACGACGGGCGCTTTTGTTCTGATCGATCGGATCACCAACGCCACGGCGGCGGCGGGGATAATCGCTTTCGGGCTTCGCCGCGCGACCAACATTCATCTCCAGGGCCTCGCCGTCGCCAAGCAAGATCACGCCCGGATCAAGCATCACCAACCCGCTGTTTTGTGGTTCACCGGCCTCTCCGGCGCGGGCAAATCGACCATCGCCAATCTCGTCGAATCCCGGCTTTACGCGCATGGCGTCCACACCATCATGCTCGATGGCGACAATGTGCGGCATGGGCTCAACAAGGATTTGGGTTTCTCCGAGGTCGACAGGGTCGAAAACATCCGCCGCATTGGCGAAGTGGCGAAGCTCATGACACAAGCCGGGCTGATTGTGCTTTGCTCCTTTATTTCGCCATTCCGGGCCGAGCGGCGGATGGTGCGCGAACTGCTCGACAGACATGAATTCATCGAGATTTTCGTCGCTACGCCACTTGAGGATTGCATCGCGCGCGATCCGAAGGGCCTCTACAAAAAGGCGATGGCCGGAGAGATCAAGAATTTTACCGGCATCGATCAGAGTTATGAGCCACCGGAAGCGCCCGAGCTTATCGTCGGGCTAGACAAACAGAGCGCCGAGCAGGCGGCGGCGCAAATCGTCGCGCTGCTCACCACCCGCGGCCTCATCGACCACATCGACGATCTCGCCGCCGACTGGTCGATTTGAGGTTCCTCTATTCCCTGTCTAGAAATAATGCCAAACGCGGTCCGCGCCGACACCGGGCCGCGTGACACGCGGCCGCCCTTGAGCATTGGAGCGCGCGAGATCGGCAAAGCACACGCAAGCCCTCAGGGCTCGCCATCGATCACGACGAAGGCCTTCGGTATTTTTTTTCCATTCCGCGATGGAAACGAATCAGCCACAAACGCCTTCAGATCCTCGATCAGCGCGATTGTCCGCTTGCGGCTGCCTTCGAACTCGATATCTTCGTCCGCGTTCGGCAGCGACGTGCAGGGATTGATACAGCCGATGCTCGACAGAAATCCGCGACCCGGATGGATCAGTATCTCCGCTCGGCGGCCCGTATTGTTGAGCTCGAGACCAGGGCGTGGCAATTTGGCCGGGTTGAGGTTCGGCGTGAAGCCGATCGTGACGTATTTGGTGCCATCCTGCGTCGAGAGCGGATAGCGGCCTTCCTCGATTCGACGGTTGTTGCGAGGTGTCGAGTTGTCGCCCGGCCCGCGAGTCTCGGCGACGGTGCCGGATAATCCGGCAACGGCGCCGCCGCCATGGAATACCTTGTAGATGCCGACCGTCCGACGGCGCGCGCCGCGTTTCTGCTCGCTCTTGCGGACAATGTGCATTTCCCAGTCTGTTCCGGTGATCGGCATGCTCAATCCTCCCCCTTGGAAAAATCACAAATTGAACCCGGACTTCCGGTCCCGCCCAGGTCGCATGCTTGTCGCCCCAGATCGCCCGCTCGGCAAGCCCGAAAACTCAGGGTGAGGGAGCGCGGATCGCACCAAAATGTTTCACGCGCCGCGCGTAATATCGCAGAGAACTTATCCTTGATCGGCTTCGCCTGGCGAAGGATGGCGCCGCGCGTCCACAACTCCCTGCCGCATCGGCGAAGGGTCATGCACGAATTTTGCTGTGATCCTCGTCACCCGAAGACCCTGCTTGTCGTTGGGAGGACGGTTCAACCCTGCCCCAGAAGGCCGCCAGCGAAGGCCGCGAACAGCAAAACCAGCCCCAATCCCAAGACCGCGAGGGCGGCGCCGGCCTCGAACAGGCGTCCCGCAATCAGGGCCCGCCCGGAACTCGCTTTGGAATATTTGATCGCCACGTTTTTGGCGAGCACAGTGGTGCTGGCGAGCGCAGCCGTGGTGGTCGCAGTGCCAAGCGACATCGCCAAAACGGCAAGAACTCCAGTTGAAAAAATCCCTTGCGCCAAGGCGAAGACTAGCACGAGAATTGCGCCCGAGCAGGGCCGCGATCCAGCCGCCACCATCGTTAACAGTGCGCCTTTCCAAGAAAATCCGGCCCCGAGCGAGCGCGGATCGGGCGCGTGCAAATGGGCACAGCCGGGGCCGTGCGCATGATCGCCGGTGCAATCGCCGGCTATAAAGGCGTGGGCAGTCCTCCCCGCCGCAACGGCGACGGCGGGCGCGGCGCGCCAAGCGGAAAAAAGGGCCGCGCCTTTCACGTAAACCAAGGCGCCGCCGAGAACCACTATGCCGGCATAGCTCGCGATCTCGACCACATTCGCGGCGGCGGTCATGTGCTTGGCCGTCGCCTGGAAGACGATGGCGCCGATGCCGACGATCGCGACCGCACTAAAGCCTTGCAGGAGTGCCGCACCAAAGGCAATCACGAGACCCCGCCGCAAGGCGCGCTCATTGGCGAGCATATAAGAAGCAATCACCATTTTGCCGTGGCCAGGGCCCGCGGCATGAAAAATACCGTAAGCGAGGCTTAAACCCGCCAGACCCCAGACGGCCGCGCCGCTTTGTTTGGCGGCACGGATGGCCCCGCTTAACAGGCGATAAAAGCCCGCCTCCCGCGCTAGGATCCAGCCGGTCACACCTTGCGCGCTGCCCGTGGCGCCTTCATTGGCGCCGACCGCGAATGGGTGATGCACGACCTGCCCCAGGGATTGGGAAGCAAGCAATACGACGATAAAGAGCAATGCGAGCGGCAAGACCGGCCGGGCGGCGGCAAGGACTTGTCCCGCGCGTCGCCAAACCGCCGCGAAAAAAAACTCGATTGGTTTCAACAAGGCCTCACGGACAAGCGACAATAATCCGGCTCGCGAGTTTGATCCCGAAATCATAGCCGGGCGAAAGACCGCTGAAAAAGGATTCCGAAAGTTTTTTGGTGTCCTCGACCGCCAAGGGCTTTGAGCCGAGGAGATTGACCGAACATCCCTTTGGCGCGCTGGCCATGCCGACCGGATCCTGTTTCTCCATCTCGAAAGCCACGAAGTAGGTTGGATCATAGACTTGAAACGAGAATGCTTTCGCGGCGCTGGCGGGGGTTTTCAACGGAAGCGTGAACCGGAGAACCACGAGTTTGTCCTCCCGCTGTTCCAGCGAATAGTCGATGGGCGTCCCAAATTCGATCTTCGCGTTAGCCACTTTGGCATAAGTAAAAAAGTCGAATTCGGCCAGGGATTCGACATTGGTCTTGGCGAGCGGCGCCAGCTCTTCCTTGGTCATGAGCTGGCCGTCCTTTCCCTGCCCCTCCGTCACGAAAGCCGAATACATCTCGTCAAATGTCCAGGCGTGGCGGATGGCCTCGATCTCGCCTTTTGCGTCGAAAATCACCTGCGCGCGCGCCGATACCCATACGTGCGGGTGCGCCGCCGCGTTTTGGGCGAGACCGGCCACGAAAACGGCGGTGAGGAAAAACCTCGAACACAAACGCCTGTGCATGCAGAACCCTTCGGCGGCGCATTTCGCGAAGCAATCATCCGCCGTGGACGGCCTGCCTCAAGGCAGGCTTTATGACCGCGCAAGTCTGGCCGAAGAAAGGCGGCGATGGAACTTCAGCCGGCGAGCACGACCGCGCGGCTTTGAAGCCGTCGAAGCGCCAACCGACCCGCAAAGCCTCGCATCGATCCTTGCCAAAAAGACAGCCGCTCAGGATGAGGGCGAGGCTCTTGGCACAGGCTTCGTAATGAACTTTTCGATATTCGAAGGTGGACTACTCCAGACGTGACAGGATTCCTTCAAGTGCATCCGTGCAACAGTCGCGAACCATTTTGCACACGTATCCAAAAAGCCTCTTGCCGGTCGAATACTGGAAATCTAGTCTTTGCTCATGTTTGGCAGACCAAGAAATGTCGGGATTATGGGCGAGACATCATGCGGAGGGCATATGGTTTTTCGAAAATTCCGTGGCTTGGCGCGGCGCTTTGGCTGGCGGGAATGGCGCAAGGCTTGGCGCAGGCCGCCTCGC
>DATBYR010000186.1:0-10106 GCA_036513565.1 Methylocella sp.
CCCTCGCGGGGATCGTAAATCGCCTCGTGGCGGAAGCCATCGAGATCGAACGAGCCTTCGAGCTCGCGGTTGATCCGCGTCAAAAGATTGAGGTTGAAGGCCGCGGTGACGCCGGCCGCGTCATTGTAGGCGCGGACCAGCGTTCTTGCGTCCTTCTTCAAGTCCACGCCGACAATGAGCCAACCATCTGGCGCCAGCAAGCGCCGCATGGCGCGGAGCAACGTTCTGGCGGCAAATGGAGAGAAATTGCCGATCGTCGAGCCAGGAAAAAAACCCAATTTTCGCGCTTTGGCGAGATCCGGCGGCAAGGCGAGCAGCCGCGAGAAATCGCCCGCGATGGGGCGCACGGCGAGCGCCGGAAAGCGCTTGATCAGGCGCCGCTTCGCCTCCTCAAGGGCGCTCTCGGACACGTCGATAGGCACGTAGGCGCGCAGTCGCGGCAAGGAGCAGAGCAAAATCTCCGTCTTGCAGCTTGATCCAGAACCGAATTCGACGAGAACCGCGCCGTCATCCACGTGGCTCGCGATCTCCGCCGCATGTGCGTCGAGAATCGCGATCTCGGTTCTCGTCGGATAGTATTCGGGCAGGCAGGTGATCTCTTCAAAGAGTTCGCTGCCGCGCGCATCATAAAAGAATCGGCAAGGCAAACTTTTGCGCGGCTTTGACATGCCCTCGATCACACTCGCGGCGAACTCAGGGTCCGGGCCAGCAATGACATCGGACAGGCGCAGGGCTTTGTTGCTCGTCCACATCATTGGATCTCCGAGGCAAGGCGCAGCCCCACGAGCTGCCAGCGCTGGTGGGGATAGAAAAAATTGCGATAGGTCGCGCGCGCGTGCCCTTCCGGCGTAGCGCAGGAGCCGCCGCGCAAAACCTGCTGGCCGACCATGAACTTGCCATTGTATTCGCCAAGCGCTCCGGCCGGCGCCCGGTAGCCCGGATAAGGCAGATAAGCGCTCTGGGTCCATTCCCAAACGTCGCCGAACATTTGGCGCGGCCGCCCATCCGGGCGCGGAGCGGCCGGCAGCGGCCGAAGGGCGCCCGAGGCGAGCGTGTTTCCGGTCGCCTCAACGCCCTTTGCCGCAACCTCCCATTCGAATTCGGTTGGAAGCCGATGGCCCGCCCAGCGCGCGAAAGCGTCCGCCTCGTAATAGCTTACATGCGCGACCGGAGCCGCGTGATCGATCGGCCGCATGCCTTCGAGCGACATCGCGAACCATTGCCCATCGCGCGCCTCCCAATAGAGCGGAGCTTGCAAGCCATCGCGATTGACGATCTCCCAGCCGTCGGCAAGCCAGAGCGCGAAGGTTCGATAGCCGCCGTCCGCGATGAATGCGAGCCATTCCGCATTGGTGACGGGGCGGTCGGCTAACCGGAACGGATGGATCAATTGGCCGTGGCGCGGCGCCTCATTGTCCCACGCGAAGCCTTCGCCGCGGTGACCTATCTCACGGATCCCGCCGGAATATTCAATCCAGCGAAGAGGCTCCGGCTCACGCTGATCCGCGCGCGGGCGCGGCGCCAGGTAGGCCGGCCGCAGCGGATTTGCGGCGAAAAGCGCGAGAATGTCGGTCAGCATCAACTCCTGATGCTGCTGTTCGTGATTGATGCCGACCTCGATTACGCGCGCCACTCCGGAACCCGGGGCCACATCGCCCGATAAAAGCTTTTCGAGCTCGGCATCCACGTGGGCGCGGTAGGCGAAGATGCGATCGCTCGACGGTCGCGTGAGGAGTCCGCGCTTGCCGCGCGGCTGCCGCGGCCCATGAGATTCGTAATAGGAATTGAAGCAATAGGTGAACGTCTCGTCGAACGGCTGATAGCCGTTGAGATGGCTGGCGAGAACGAAGGTCTCGAAGAACCAATTCGTATGCGCAAGATGCCATTTGGTTGGACTGGCGTCGTCCATCGCCTGGACGGTCATATCCTCGGCGCTGAGCGGACGGGCGAGGTCCAGGGAAAGGCGCCTCGTGTCGAACAAGCGCCTGCTTAAAAAGCAGGGCTCGCGCGGCGCGGCCGGAAAGGCCGAAGACAATCGCGCCATATTTGCCTCCCCTCCGGCCGGGACTTCGACGGGCGCCTTGGTTTGGCGGGAGGTCCTCCTACCCCGGGGCGCGCCGTCAAGAATAATCATCTTTGCGTGAATTACCGATATCGGTTGGCTTTTGTGTCGATGCAGGAGGGTTATGGCTGTAATGCGGCAAAGAGCGGAAGAAAATTCCGGGAGAACGATTGGAGCGCAAGGCCATCTCGCGGTGAACGTGGGAGCACGTGAAATGTTCCGTCCGCGACTCGTCCCGTTCAGATCCCCGCATACCACTCGTAACCGCGATCTTCCCAAAACCCGCCTTTTCCGCGCCCGAACCTGTCGAGCCGGTCGGTCAACTCGATGCGCATCACATATTTTGCGTGTTTGTAGCCGAGCTGCCGTTCGACCCGTAGCCGCAGTGGGGCACCGTGGCCTATGGTGAGCGGGACGTCGTTCAGACTATGCGCAAGAATGGTTTGGGGATGGAAAGCGTCGATCAGATCGATGCTTTCGTAATACTGCCCTGTGCCGTCAAGCGTTTGTTCGTAAACATCGGCGCAGTGGAAGACGACGAACCGCGCGGCGGGGAGAAGCGCGGCCCGCGCGAGCACAATAGCCAGCGGAACGCCCTGCCATTTGCCAATGGCGCTCCACCCTTCGACGCAGTCGTGGCGGGTGATCTGGATCCGCTGCGGCAGGTTCCGCAAATCCGCGAGGGAAAATTCCAGAGGCTTCGCGACCAACCCATCGACGCGCAGCCGCCAATCGGCAAAATTGCCTTCCCGCAAGGCCGCATATTCCTCGCCCTCGGGCATCCTTGTGCCATTCACCTTGAAGACCGGCGACAAATCGCTGGCCGTGAATTCGCGGGCGAGCGCGTGGCGGCCGCCGAGCAGCCGCTGGACGCGATAGGTCAGCCACTCCGCCGAGGCAAGAAACTCCTGGAAATCCGGGGCCTCGGAGAGCCGGTCACAGCCACTGAGCAGCATGCCGCCGAGGCTTGCCGCCCCAAGAGCAAGAAACCGGCGCCGGGGGAGCCGAACGTTACGCATGATCGTCCTCGACAAAAATGGCAAATCTCCCGGTGATCATCGCGCGCAGCTCGTTCACCGGTCCGGCCAGAAGCACCATCGCGACATGCACGAAAACGAACAGCGTAATCAGGCTGGCCGCGATGAAATGGATCGTCCGCGCGGATTGGCGTCCGCCAAACAGGTCGACGAGCCAGGGCAGGATCGCATCCATCCCCGGCGACATGGCGAGGCCGGTCACGATCATCAGTGGCAACAGCACGAAGACCACGCCCAGATAGGTCAGTTTTTGGAGGGGATTGTAATGCCGCGCCGCCTCGCCGCGCGGAAATTTCAGCCGGAGATGATCGATGATATCCCGGAGAATGAACCGCGGCCGCAGCTGCCGTCTGCTAGGCAGCAGATCGCGCCAAAAGTGCCCGCTGGCGAGTCCGGCCGCGAAATAAACCAAGAGATTCGCGACGAACAGCCAAGCGAAAAAGAAGTGCCAGCGGCGCCCCAAGGCGAGGTCGCGCCAGCTAGGCAGCGTTATCCATCGCGGCACGCCGCGCTGCACGGCCTCGCCGCTGGCGTCGCGGGAGACGCCGAGGATCCCAGTCGTTGTGAATATCGATGAACCGATCCGGGTGAAACCCGCCGGCGGGCCATCACCGGAATCGTCCGCGCCGATCTCGAATGCCGGCCGGTCGGCGTCGGCCCCGGACTGTCCCCAATAAAGGGCCGGATGCGCGTTGAAAATCTGCAGACCGCTCATCAGCAGCACCGCCACGCACAAGAGATTGATCCAATGGGTCAACCGGGTCACGCGGGTGTGCCGGTCAACGAGCAGCCGGTGCCGCAAAGGCGCGCTCGAGTCTGCCGCGCGAATTTCGCTCATCGCCAGTTTCCGGTTCTCGTCGCCCATCTAGCGTCCGCGAACCCGCTCCGGCGCGAGGCGCGGAGCGAACCCGCGGCCGCACGGTTTTATTTTTGTGTGCCGCCCATGGCGTCGTCGCCTTTCATGGCATCGCCCTTCATGGCGTCGCCCTTCATATGGTCCTGTGCCGGGGTTTCCGACTTCATCGTGTCCTCGGCGGACGCGGTGCCGGCGTACATTGAGCTTGCCACAACAAATGCCAAAGTGGCAAAGCTGGTGATGGCGTATTTCATCTTCATGATCATTACTCCTCTTCATGGTTGGCGCCGGGTTTGGCGCACTCTAGGTTCACCGCTCGCGACTGACCGCGGGGTCTTGGGGCTACGCGACTCACGGCCGAAAACCGGACCGCGGATCCCAAAGCTCGCAAGGAAGGTCCGGCCGCTTAGGTCGAACCCTCAGCTCCCTTCGGGCAGGAATTTCAGGGCAACGCCGTTCATGCAGTAGCGCAGGCCGGTCGGTGGTGGGCCGTCGTTAAAGACGTGGCCGAGATGGCCGCCGCAACGCCGGCAATGCACCTCGGTGCGCTGCATCCAGAAACTCCGGTCGGTTTTGGTGCCCACCGAGCCCTCGATCGGACTCCAAAAGCTAGGCCAGCCGGTGCCACTGTCGAACTTGGTTTCCGACTTGAAAAGCGGAAGCTCGCAGCCGGCGCAGGCGAACACCCCCTTGCGATGCTCGTCAAGCAACGGGCTGCTGAAGGCCGCCTCCGTGTCCTCATGCCGAAGCACTTGATATTGAGCGGGTGTGAGAAGGCGCCGCCATTCCTCGTCGGTCTTCGTCACCTCCAGCTTCTCCGCTTCGGCGAGGAGCCAAGTCGGGCAAACGAAACCGCCAACCGCCGCAAATGCCAACATCGACAATAAATCGCGCCGCAACATTTTCGAGACTCCTCTTTACTGTTGGCCGCCGCCCACGAGCACCGGCTGCTCGCGGTAAAACTCCGGGTAGAGCTTTTTCAAATTGCCGATTTTTGGCAGGTCGTAAGCCGCGATATAGAGACTGCCCGGATGAAGCGTGGCATAATCCTGATGGTAGGCCTCGGCGGGATAGAATGCCTTCAGCCGTTCCACCTTGGTTACGATCCGGCCCGCGAAGACATGCGCCTTGTCGAGTTCCGCGATATAGGCCTCGGCGGCGCGTTGTTGGGCGTCGCTCGTGGCGAAAATCTCGGAGCGGTACTGGTTGCCCGCGTCGGGCTCCTGCCGGTTCAACTGTGTCGGGTCGTGCGCCACCGAAAAATAGATCTGCAACAGGCGGCCGAAGGAGATCTGTTTCGGATCGAAGGTGATCTCGACGGATTCGGCGTGCCCCGTGCCGCCAGAGCTGACCTGCTCGTAGCTGGGGGCGGTCGGCGTGCCGCCCGCATATCCCGCAACCGCGCTCGTCACGCCCAAGGTATGCTGGAACACCGCCTGAACGCCCCAGAAACAGCCGCCGGCAAAAACCGCTCTCCCGGTTCCGCCGGCGGTGGAATTCGGCAGGTCGGCGAGCGGAGGATCGATAGGCCTGGCGAGCTCCCCCGCCGCCGCACTCGCGAGATGGAAGAAGACGGCGATGCCAAACACGGTTAGAAAGAGCCCGAGGGCGGTGCTTGCCGTGCGTGAGGCGTGTCGGCGGACTTGGGGCGATTGGGTTTGCATGGCCTTGTGCGATCTTTCATTGGAATGGGCGTCGGATGCGTGGTCTGGCATTGTGCCTACGAGCTGATATTCGCCGGGGCGCCGCTTTGGTTACGGATCGAGATGATAAATTTTACGTGTACCGCCAAAGCCGCCGCGGGAGCGTTGGAAGCTGCTTGCGATTCGGTCATTCCAGGAAGCGTTCCATGCCAGGCACGCCGTTTCCACACGAAGTGTGACCGGGCCTGAAGCGCAAAATTGCCTGCGGGAACGCCGCGCGGCGCGCAAGATGGTGAAGGCCCCGAAACGGCCTCGCGAATGATTGGCGCGGGGCGGACCGCGTTATAGAGCTCGCTGGCGCAATGCCGCCAGGGCGGTTGGGGCGCCCTGAAGCCAAGCCGGTTCCTGGACGTCCCCCGCAACGCGATGACTAATATTGATTTTCGACAATTATATTATTAATGCTACTATATGAATAATGCTGATTCCACTTCGTATAAAATTGTTTTCCCAATATAAATTCAAGAAATGTCATCAGGTTTCAATTTGTCACAATAAGAAATTGTTGCCGTATTTCATCATTCACCTGGAGCAGGTGGTGACCGCCTATAACCGCGGGCAAAACTTTCGCGATAACGAGCTCGATCCCAACATCGAGCCGCTGGGGTTGACCGCAGACGAACAGGCGGGGTTGGTGGCCTTCTTGAAGACCCTGACGGATCCCAGGGTGCGCAATGAGGCAGCGCCTTTCGATCGTCCGCAGATAAATATTCCCAACGGACATCCAGGTGACGAAATTGCGATTAACGCGCGCTCCCCTAATAATCAAACGATAGCATCCGACGATTTCCGCCTCATCAAGGCTACGGGTGCATCCGGCCCGGCCGGGGGCCACGCGGGCCGCTCAATCGCTTTGATGAATGCATCGGGCCCGATCCCGCCGACGGCAGCTCCTCCCTCAACAACTACCTCTGTCAGCCGAATCGCTAGCGGCGAACGCGGCGCGCGGATGAGCAGCCAACGAGCTTAAGGTCAAGGGCGGACGCCATCAAGGCGCCCGCCCTTTTTTCGTCCTCGCTGACACACCTGACACTTGACTTTTTCGCTGCCCGGATCGCGCGCGGAGGATAGCCTCCGCCGTTGGTCCATGTGCCGCCTCAGCATCAGTTCCGGAAAGTGGCGGCCGGCTTCAGGCTTGCCGGAAAATCCTGCAGGGGCATCGGCTCCATGACGGCTTTTTCGATCCCGCGAAGGCGTAAGGCGTCGATAAGCTCGGGTCGCGGCGCCAATGCTCCGGTGAAGACCACATAGTTCGGCGCCGCCGATGACGTGTTTGACGCCGGAAACCCCAGCTGTTCACGCAGAACATGACCGGCGCGCCGGGCGATGGCCGGGGCTGGATCTATCCATGCCACCGGCCAAGGCGCGAGCCGCTCGAAATGCCTCAGCAGCAAAGGATAGTGCGTGCAGGCAAGCACGATGCAATCCGTGCGGAGTTCACCGGACGTCACGAATGCAGGCGCGATTTCCCGCGCTATCGCCGCGTCCGAAATACTCTTCCCTTGCATGAAAGCTTCGGCAAGAGGCGCAAGCACGCGTGAGCCGGCGAGGGTAACCGCGCAATGGGTGGCATGGGTGCGTATCAGCTCGCGCGTATAATCGCGCGCGACGGTGCCGGGCGTCGCCAGCACGGAGATAAGCCCCGAGCGTGATTGGCTTGCGGCCGGTTTGATCGCCGGCACCGTGCCGATGAAAGGGATTTTTGGGAACCGCGCGCGCAGATGCGGCAGCGCCAGCGTCGAGGCCGTATTGCAGGCAATGACAACGGCGTCCGGGCCACGGAGGGCGATCAAATGGTGCATCACCGCCAAGACCCGCGCGACCAAAGCGTCTTCCCCCAGTTCGCCATAAGGGAAAGCGGCATTATCCGCGGCGTAGATGATTTGCGCATCCGGGAGCAGCCGCGCCACCTCCCCGCAAACGGTCAGGCCGCCGAGGCCGGAATCAAAGACCAGAATTTTTGGCGCGCGCGACATGGGTAAAGCCAACGAAACCGCGGGTTAGTCCGATTGCCGGTTCCAGTGTCCGGAGCGTATGGCATGACGGAGGATCAAGGCAGATTTTGGTTAACGGCTGGTTGAACAGAATTTGCCTCCGCTGAGGCGCGGCGAGGTGTTGCACCTCTCGAAGCACGCTAAGACAATGGGCGCATGGGTTTGTATCATGCGGTACCCGTCCGGGGAGGATCATAAATGCACGACGCGGCCAACGAGATTCTCGAAACCCGTGTACCGGCCCGTCTCGATCGTCTTCCTTGGGGAAGATTTCATACGCTAGTGGCGGCGGCGCTCGGAATTACCTGGGTGCTCGATGGTCTTGAAGTCACGCTTGCCGGATCGATCGCGGGCGCCCTCGAAGCGAGCCCCCGCCTGCATTTCAGCGCATCCGACATCGGCTTGGCGTCGAGCTTTTATCTCGCGGGCGCGGTCATCGGCGCGCTTGGCTTTGGATGGATGACCGACCGGCTCGGCCGCAGGCTGCTGTTCTTTATCACCTTGGGTCTCTATTTATTATCCACGACCGCTACCGCATTTAGCTGGAATCTGGAAAGCTTCTGTCTGTTCCGGATGCTGACCGGGGCTGGAATAGGCGGTGAATACAGCGCGGTCAATTCCACGATTCAGGAAATGATCCCGGCGCGCTATCGTGGCTGGACCGACCTTGCGATCAACGGCTCGTTTTGGATCGGCGGCGCGCTGGGAGCGGCCGGATCAATCATCCTTCTGGATCCCGCCCGCCTCGATCCCGACATCGGCTGGCGGCTTGCGTTTCTCATCGGTTCCGCGCTCGGCCTCGTCATTTTTTTTCTGAGGACTTGGATCCCAGAAAGCCCGCGCTGGCTTGTCATTCACGGAAGGGCGACGGAAGCCGAAAAAATAGTCGCTGAAATAGAAACCAGATTCCGCCTGCGCGGCGCGACGCTTGAAGACGGATCGGCGCTCAAGCCAATGCTATTGCGGCCGCGCACGCACACGCCGCTGCGGCAGGTCTTTCAAACGCTTTTCGTCGCTTTCAGAGGGAGAACTTTGCTGGGACTCACGCTCATGATCGCGCAGGCGTTCCTTTATAACGCAATCTTCTTCACCTATGCTCTCGTTCTGACGAATTTCTATGATGTGCCATCGTACCATGTCGGCTGGTACATCCTTCCTTTCGCGCTTGGCAATGTGCTTGGTCCATTGCTCCTTGGTCCGCTGTTTGATTCGATTGGCCGCAAACCCATGATCGCCTTCACCTACGCGGCTTCCGGTTTGCTCCTTGCCGGAAGCGGCTGGCTGTTCGTGGATGACCTTCTCGATGCCACGGAACAGACGATCGTCTGGACGGTAATTTTCTTTTTCGCGTCCGCCGCGGCAGGCGCCGCCTATTTGACGGCATCCGAGATCTTTCCGGTCGAAATCCGGGCGCTGGCCATCGCCTTCTTTTACGCGGCCGGCACGGCTCTTGGCGGGGTGGGGGCGCCGTTCCTGTTTGCGAGCTTGATTGAAACCGGCTCGCGCGCCAGCGTTTTCGGCGGCTATCTGTTTGCCTCGGTGCTCATGGTCGTGGCCGCGATCATCGAGTTGATTTGGGGCGTAGCAGCCGAGCGCAAACCGCTTGAGGCGGTCGCGCGGCCCCTGTCGCTGGCGCAAGATTGAAGCGGCGCCCAGCGATATAGTCAGATCAGGCGCCGGCCGCGATTACCGGATGTCCACATATGACAGAGCCATCAGAAGATATTCAGCAAATGTCCATCGGCATCGATGGACGCAATGAGCTTGTGATAATGATAATGCAAGACAGCCTTCAACGCATAGGCTTGCAGCACAAACGGCTCGGGACGTCGCCGCACCACGTTGAAAAAGGCGCGCCGATAGTGGTGACGAAGTTCGGCTGCCTCTACGGCGGTTTGCAGCTTGAAAAAGATGAAACCTACGTAAAGCATCGCTGCCGCATATTGAATGAACCGGGCGAATGGCCGGCTGCGCAAATGAGCGTTGCGGGCGGCGCCGGTTTTCAGACCGCCTTCGAGAAAGAGTGCATCCACACGGGCGAAATAGGCTTTCGGATCGTAAAGGGCATGCAGCACCCGCAAATATCCTTCCCGCAAGGCGTCGCGGTCCATGCCGAGGGGAATGACGTTCGTTCCGTACGGCGTCCGATCGGCGGGATCGAGCCGATTCTCGCCGGCAAGCCTTGCATAGAGGGGTGTCTTGGGGATCGCGGTAAGCATGCCGACCGAGGTATGGATCACCCGGGCCTGCTCGACGAAACGGACTTGCCGATCGAAAATGTCCAAGCCGTCATGGTCGAAACCGACGATCATCCCACTCCAGACCTCGAGCCCGTGGGCCTGGATGGCGTGCACCTTTTCTACTATGCTGCGCTCCTTACCGCGCAGGTTTTGCAGCTTACTCGTTTCACGCAACGATTCCTCGTTGGGCGTTTCAACGCCGACAAAGACGTAA
>DATBYR010000187.1:0-4565 GCA_036513565.1 Methylocella sp.
GAGGTCGAGCATGTTCTCGCCACCCAGACCTTGATCCAGGCCAAGGCCAAGAACATGCGTGTCACCGTCGACGGCGCGCTCGGCGATGGGGTGAGCGCCAAGGACATTGCGCTCGGGATCATCGGCGAGACCGGCACGGCGGGGGGCACTGGCCATGTCATCGAATATACGGGCGAAGCGATCCGCGCATTGTCGATGGAAGGCCGGATGACCGTCTGCAACATGACGATCGAGGCGGGCGCCCGCGCCGGCATGATCGCGCCCGATGCCAAGACCTTCGCTTATCTAAAAGGCCGGCCCAAGGCGCCGGCGGGCGCGGCCTGGGACGCCGCGATGCGCTATTGGGAAAGCTTGTACTCAGATGACGGCGCCGTTTTCGACAAGGAAGTCCGCCTCGATGCCAGCCAATTGCCGCCGCTGGTCACCTGGGGCACGAGCCCGCAGGATGTCGCGCCGATCACAGGGACCGTGCCGCGCCCGAAAGCGGCCATGAGCGAGACCAAAAAGGCCTCCATCGCGCGCGCGTTAAATTACATGGGCTTGAAGGGCGGTGAAAAAATCACGGAAATTAAGATCGACCGGGTTTTCATCGGCTCCTGCACCAATGGCAGGATCGAGGATTTGCGCGCCGCCGCAAAAATCGTCGCGGGCAAGCACATCGCGGGCTCCGTCAACGGCATGGTCGTGCCGGGTTCGGGCCTCGTCAAGCAACAGGCGGAAGCCGAAGGTCTCGACGCGATATTTTTGGCCGCCGGGTTCGAGTGGCGCGAGCCCGGCTGCTCGATGTGCCTCGCGATGAATCCCGATAAGCTCGCGCCGGGCGAGCGCTGCGCCTCGACCTCGAACCGCAATTTTGAAGGCCGCCAGGGTTTTCGGGGCCGCACCCATCTCGTCTCGCCCGCGATGGCGGCGGCGGCGGCGATCGCCGGCCACTTTGTCGATATTAGGGAATGGCATTGAATTGCTTCCATGCGAAGTGCAAATGACAAGTGGTGCACTTCCCGTCTGATGCAAAAAATCAAGAATCAGGCAACATGCCGGTACTCAGCTAACGTCAATCGGTTGCTGCGCATGTTGTCCAGCAGCGGCAGCGGCATGCGCTTTTGCTGGTGGTCGCGTCAGAGTCCAACCTTCGCGCTCTGCCCGTGCGGCCAAAGCGCGGCCAAGGACGGCGCGCCGGTCATCATCACCGGCAAAAATCCACAAAGCTTCGAGGCCCGACCGGTCCAACATCGCCGCAACGAAACCCCATAAGGTGCGCTGGGCTTCGAGCCCGTCCTGCCAAACTTTCGTCCCCTCGAGCAAGTCTTTCATGATTGCATCAGTTGGGCGATCGGAAAACCAGCAGGCCGCGAGATAGGCATTCATCTGATCGTGCACGAACTCATAGTAAGGCGGGGCTCCGCGGATCAGGCGAATGCTGCGTCCCGATCGCTCGCGCACGGCTTCCAACTGCTCAAGCAAATCTTTTGGCGCATCCACGTCAGGCTTGAGCCGCCGTTTGTCCTCGTTTGGCCCGCGCTCGGACAAAAGCTTCCACGCCGCCGCCTGCAGCAGCTCAAGGCGCTCGTCCCCCTCCGGCCACGCCGCCGCAATGGCTGCCCGATAAAGTTCAAGACGGCCATGTGGCAGCTTCGCGCCTTCTGGATCGGCTTCGGCGAGGTCGATGACCAACCGGACATCATAGCCGGAGCGCAGATGCTGAATGAGGCCGGTATCGCGCAGGCGCCTCGCCAAAGCCTCTCCCCGCTGCGCGCCCAGATAAAGTGTCAACAGCCCATCGACGTGTTCGGCAATTGTGCCTGGCAAGCGCCAGACTTCGAAGGGAGGCTCTCCCAACTCTTGCGACGTCACAAGCAAAGGCGCCGCTGGGAATTCTGCTGCAAAAGCGGTCACGGCTTGGCCACGCGCAACTTCGTTCAGGCCGTCGATGG
Organism: Methylocella sp.; assembly: GCA_036513565.1. Classification (GTDB taxonomy): domain Bacteria; phylum Pseudomonadota; class Alphaproteobacteria; order Rhizobiales; family Beijerinckiaceae; genus Methylocapsa. Next base: position 1,935 of record DATBYR010000187.1, read on the forward strand.
CAATGGCGAGCGTGCCTTTGCTGAGCATCGCGCGGAGCAGGCCGCGATCCTCGAAGGACAGGCCCCCTTCCGAGAGAACACTGAGGACACAAGCAACGACCCAAGCTGATGCGCCCTTCTCGTCGAAAGCTGCTTCGGGGAAGCGCCGCGCCTCGATAGGCACAAGCACATAGCCATCGCGCTGAAAGATCGCAAAGGCTGTATTTTCCGTTCCAGCAAAATGGGTCTGGCGCAAATGCAAAAACATCGCGGTTTTCCCCATCCCAGTGCCGCCTTGGACCCAGAGATGGCGCGCCCCAGAAAGGCGCGCGAGCACAGCGTCGCTGTCGGCGATCTTGCCATCGGGACCGGTGAGCGGCAAAGGAAGAAAAGGAAGAGATTTCCGTGTGGCGGTCTTGCGGCGCTCCCGCACATAAAGATCAAGCAGCCAGAGTTGCGCCCTTCGCCAATGCCGCAGCAGGAAACTTTGGAGAAACAGCGCCTTCTTTCCCCAAAGCTCGTCGGTCGCCAGACGCCAAGCGGCGGCCGAGTAGCGGGCGGCGGCGAAGACGAGGAGATTGAGCATCGCCCACAAGGCGACAGAATTCGCCGCAATAACCCGCCACCAATTGGCAAGCCATCCTAAAAACCCGGCCGTGACAGGTGCGACGAACGTAATCGCTCCGGAAGGCTTGCCGATATTCGTTTCGGTTCCTCCCGCCATGGAAACGACGCGGAAGGTCCATTCTCCAGGCTCAGAAATCGGCACGAGGACCTCGAAGGACGCATTTCCACCAGCGTGGCCGACGTACTTCACCTCCACTGGGATGCCGTCTTTCCCCGCCGCGTTTGTTGCGACGACATGCAGGCCAAACCGATCGGCGAAGGCTGAACAAGGATGGGTCATGGTCCAGCGGGTCGGGACTCCGAGCCGATTAAGAGAGGCGCCTCGGAGCTCGGACCAATTATTCAGGTCGATTTGCGAACTGGAGATTGGCTCAAGGATCACACGAAACAAGGCGTATTCCGCGCCCAGTAGCAGCCCGCCCAGCCCGTCGTGAAAAGCATAATAGGGGCCATCCCTGAAGTGGACCTTTTCTTCTTTTTCTTTGATGAGGACGACACCCTTGCCGTCGTAGAAGAATAGGCCATTCGACGCGCCTAGCAGCAGCCCGCCCGGCACGTCGTGAAAGGCCTCGACGTAGCCCGTCCTTTTTTCCCGCTTCACACGGACGACATCCGTGCCGTCGTAGCGGAACAGGCCTTTCGACGCGACCACCAGCAGTCCGCCCGGTCCGTCGTGAAGGGTTTCGACGTCGCCTATCTCTTCGCCCTTCACGCGGACGATGTCCTTGCCGTCGTAGTGGAACAGGCCGTTTTGAGCGCCCAGCAGCAGCCCGCCCGGTCCGTCGTGAAAGGCCCTGACGGAGCCCGTCTCTTCGCCGCTCGCACGGACGACATCCGTGCCATCGTAGCGGAACAGGCCGTTTTGAGCGCCTAGCAGCAGCCCATCCGGCCCGTCATGAAAAGCCTCCACGGAGCCCGTCTCGTCGCCGCTCACACGGGCGATGGCCTTGCCGTCGTAGTGGAACAAGCCGTTTTGAGCGCCCAGCAGCAGCCCGTCCGACCCGTCGTGAAAGGCCCTGACGGAGCCCGTTTTTTCTCGCCCCTCCACACGGACTATGGCCTTGCCGTCGTAGCGAAACAGACCGAACATAGCATCTACCAGCAGCCCGCCCGGCCCGTCGTGAAGGGCCAGGACGTAGCCCGTTTTTTCTCCCTCCTCCACACGGACTATGGCCTTGCCGTCGTAGAGGAACAGGCCATTTTGAGTGCCCAGGAGCAGCAGCCCGCTCGGCCTGTCGTGAAACGCAGTGACGTAGCCCGTCATTGTAGAATAACCAAACGGATCTTTAAGCCCCTCCACAGAGATGAGAGCCTTGCCGTCGTAGCGGAACAGACCTTTTGCCGCGCCCACTAGCAGCACCCCGCCCGGCCACTCGTGAAATGAGCGGACATGGCCCGTCGTTGCACCCCCGATGGATAGAATACAGGTTGGTTCGTTCGCCAATGCTCTCGGAGCCGGGACGCATACCAGCAGGAGCAAGGCTACCGTGGATGCTACCGCACTGCGCATAGCAATCAAATCTCCGAAATGAGGCCTACAGCTGACTTGATTTTGGATTGATTGCAAGCTTTGGGGTCTGAAATAAACGAGATAAGCCCATATGGATCAGGCCCTTTATTTTTAAGGGCTTCCCTGTTGCACGGTTCCGGTGCGGGAACATTCGGGTGTTTACGGCAGGCGCATTGTGCTGCTGCCGGACGAGGCAAAGCGGCGGGTGACAACCTCAATTCGGTCAGCGAACCTTACACCGGAGATGCCCTCCGGCAACGGGTTAAGCCATGGAGACGCCGCCGCCGCCCTCCTGGAATTGCACCAAAAGATCGATCGATCTTACAAGATCGAAACGGGGCCGCTGTCTTTGGCCTTGTAAGGTTTTTGACCCAAATCGCACCAAAATGTTTCGAGACCTGTGCGCAAGTCCTTGCCGGTGCTTGCAATGGCTTTTTGTCCATGATTCCGTTTCGCCCATGCTGATAGGGAGGGTTTCATGGCACGGCGGCGGATCGGGCAGGAAGTGTTTCGGT
>DATBYR010000188.1:0-3642 GCA_036513565.1 Methylocella sp.
CCCTTGTTGGCATCGTGGCCCGGAAAACAAAAACCCATCGGCACGATCGCGATCCTCGCCTCATCGTAGAACGCTTCGCGCGAAACGCTCATCCATTGCCGCAGACGATCGCCGGAGGCATCGTTGAAAGGCAGCCCGCTGTCATGCACTCTCATGCCAGGCGCTTGGCTGGCGATGAGCAGCCGCGCGGTCGAAGACAGCCGCAAGACGGGACGCGGCTCGTGCGGGAGTGGCGCGCCACGCGGCGTCTCAACGCAGATACGGCAGGCCCTGATGCGCCCGGCCAACGCCGCGAGCCTGGAAATCGAATGTCTGTCTGTCATATTCTTAACCGTGACGGCGCGGGGCATTTGCGCGTGGGCAATCGCTAATGCCTGGTTCGACGATACAAGGTACATGCCTACAATTTCCCGCAACACCGGCGCCCTGCGTGGCTGTTTCGATACCCACTTCCAGCGTTATCTTGCCGAAGCGGCGGCGCTGCGGAGGATCGGGCTGAAGGTCACGCAAAACGCCGTCGATGCGTTCGGGACCGCACGGCGGAATGAGGAGTCGTGTTTTGGGGGGTAAAAACGTAAAGTGCGAAAAATATGCTCCCAAAAGAAGGGTGCGCATTGGCCGTATTCTTCCTCGTCGTATTTTATCCAAGACCAGGCGAAACAACATGCCATCCAATGTTCCGCCTGAAAAACCGCCACGCCGGGCGTCTTATCCCGAGGAAAGCAGCGTGCGGCCCACCGTACAACCGCATCGACAGCACCTGCCGCCGGAAATCGCTTGCCTCAAAGGCGAGATCGAGCCCGTGCACCAGGCATCAATCAAAAGGCCGGTGATGACCGCTATCAAGTTGGCAGAGGACTTGCCGGTTGGCGCCGTTTTGGGCAAAGTCAGGGTTTGCGTAGTAACCCGGCATAGGAGACCGCGTGCGTGAATATTTTGCGGGTCGTGCTGTTGGGCCTTGCCGCTTTTGCCGGGATAGTTACCGGCGCGGCCCTGCTGGAAAAGGCGATCCGCCCGGAAACGTCGTCCGCGCCCTTGATCGCAACGGCGTCCACGCGCCCGGGCGAGCCGTGGATGTCGCCTCATGAGATCGACGCGGCCCGGCGCGCCGTAGAGGGAAAGCTCAAAACGGCGCCAGAATTCGCGCCTTTCTTCGACCGCCTGAAAACTGTCTTTCCTTCGGAATACGAGGCTTTTCTCGCGGCCTTTGCCCAGCGTTCCGTCGCAAGCGGCGAGGTTGCAAGCGCCGATCTGCTCATGGCGGAAGCCGTGCGCTCCTTGCGCCTTTCACGCGGGATTCTGGCGGCGAAAGCCGACCGGCAGGCCCTGGAACATATTTTTGAATTGCATTCCGCAATGTTGCGAGCGCTCGCGGCCAAGGATCCGCGCCTATGCGTCAATTTCCTTTATGGCGGCCAGAGCCCCGGCTTTTTTGAATTTTCGGCGCAAAATCGTGGTCTTGTCGCCGCCATGGCCATTGCTGGCATCGACGCTATCCATGATGGCGAAATCAAGCGGATCGAGAGGCCGGCACCGGCCGGGACGGATTTCGACGCGCTCGAAAAGGCATTGCGCGCCAAAGGTCTCGACAGCCCGGAAATCGAAGCGCTTCTCGACGGCAAGGCCGGCAATCCACCGATCGGCGCCGCAAAAATGTGCCGGGCCGGTCAGGTCTATCTCGAAACCCTCGCCGCGATGCCAGAGTCCGCCCGGTTGCGAATTTACGGTCTAGCTGTCGAACTCATGGCGCGATCGTGATTGCAGCCGGCAGTTCTTTGGAACCCCGGAAGCCTCGCCGTACTGCCGCCGCAAGTCTCGTATGTTCTCGCCAAACCGGGTGGCCTCGGGTTGGCGGCCCAAGCGAATTTATGGGGGAAGCCGCATGCCGCAACGACGCAAAGCGCGCCGCGAGGAAATCGAAGCGCGCCTCGAACGTGCCGAAAAGGCACTTTCCGCAACGCGAAATTCGGCGAGCGGCCACAGCCGCGCGGTCCTGCTTCATCTCGAACGGGAAATTCACGCGCGCAAAAAGGATTTGGCATTGCTAGACGCACAATCGGCGGGCTCGCGCAGCGCCAACGGGTCTGGAGATTCCCAACTATAGCCACGGTTCTTCGCGGGCCCGCTTGTGCCGTCTATTGAAAGATTTTCGCGGCGTTTTCGAGGGTCTTCCACACGCCCCAGGCGAGCGGAATTCCGACCAATGCCCAGGCGACGAACGCATTGGCATCGGGACCGCCCCGGCCGATTCCGTAGGCGCCCTTCGACCCCATGGCCAGGCCGCTCGCCGAAGGAATTTTTTTCCCTTCCTCCTTCATGTGTCACTTGGCGTGAACCGGCCGGATCAACGCATTGCAAATGAATCCGGCGACGAGGAGGCAGGCAAGAACATAAAAGATAATGTCGTAGACATCATCACGCGGAACGCCTTGGGCAAGGCGTGTGTCATGCAGGTAATTGACGATCACCGGGCCGACGATTCCCGCCGTCGACCACGCGGTAAGCAATCGGCCATGGATCGCGCCGACGAATCGCGTGCCGAACATATCGGCGAGATAGGGCGGCACGGTGGAAAATCCGCCGCCATACATCGAGGCAATAATGCAAAACGAGCCAGCGAAAACCGCGACCGTCTTCATGTCCGCGAGCGGCGGCGCGATGGCGTAACAAAGCACGCCGAGCACGAAGAAGACAAAGTAGGTCGTCTTGCGGCCAATCGAATCGGAAAGCGTTGCCCAAAAAAACCTGCCGCCAATGTTGAACAACGAGAAGAGCCCGACGAACCCGCCCCCGATCGCCGCAGCCAATGTCTTTTGCGCGTCCGAGAACTGCGTGAAACCGGCCGAAGGATCACGGAACAGAGTACCGCCGAATGTCTCCTGCATCATCGGCGACGCCGCGCCGATGATCCCGATTCCCGCCGAGACGTTGAGACACAGGACTGCCCAAATCAGCCAGAATTGCGGTGTCTTGTGTGCGTCTTTCAGATCGACATTTTTTGTCGTGATCATGGCCTTTTGTTTCGCGAGCGGTGTCCAGCCGTCCGGGCTCCATGCCTCGGGCGGCACCCGGTAGCTGAAGGCGCCAGCCATCATGTAAACGAAATAGCCAAGGCCAAGGACAACGAAGGTTTGCCACACGCCGACCGAAACCGGAGTCTTGAAGTGGTTCATGAGCAGATTGGCGAGCGGCGAGCCGATCATCGCGCCGCCGCCAAACCCCATGATCGCCATGCCGGTCGCCATGCCGCGCCGGTCCGGGAACCATTTGACGAGAGTCGATACCGGGGAAATATAGCCAAGGCCCAGTCCGATCCCGCCGATCACGCCCGAGCCGATCCAAAGCATCCACAGCTGATGCGCTCTGACTCCAATCGCCGATATCATTAGGCCGCCGCACCAGCAGAGCGCCGCGTAAACGCCTGCCTTGCGCGGCCCGGCGTGCTCGAGCCAGCCGCCCCAGATCGCGGCCGACGAGCCAAGCACAACGAAAAAAAGCGTGAACATCCAGCCAAGATCGAACTGCGTCCATTCGCAATCCGTCGCCGTCAGCGCGGTGAGCGTGCCGAGGGTCTTGTCCCAGAATGTCGTCGCCGCACCCGCGCAGGCCGGTACCTTGGCGCCGATCGCGGTCCCAACCGAA
>DATBYR010000189.1:0-5510 GCA_036513565.1 Methylocella sp.
AATGGTTGACGAGGAAATGACCGCGCCCTGGCCGGCCGATAAGGTTGAGCGCTGGCCGGTCGCCAAGCTTGCCCCCAACGCGCGGAACGCGCGCACCCATAGCGACGAGCAGGTCACGCAGCTTTGCGCCTCGATCGAGGAGTGGGGCTGGACGATCCCGGTCCTTGTCGACGAGGCGGGCGGCATTATCGCCGGGCACGGCCGGGTGCTTGCGGCGCACCGGCTCGGCATCGAAGACGTGCCGGTCATGGTCGCGGCAGGCTGGTCCGAAGACAAGAAGCGGGCCTACATGCTCGCGGACAACAAGCTTACGCTGAACGGCGAGTGGGACCTGGACCGGCTTGCGATCGAGATCGCGGAGCTGCGCGCATCTGATTTTAACATTTCGCTGACCGGGTTCAGCGAGTCCGAGATTGACGACCTTTTAAAGGCGGACGAAGGCGGCCTGACGGATCCGGACGAGGCGCCGGAGGCGCCGGTCGAGCCGGTGAGCAAACTCGGCGACGTTTGGCTGCTTGGCAAGCATCGGCTGGTCTGCGGCGATTGCACGGACGCGGCGGTGGTCGATATGGCACTGAATGGCGTCAAGCCGCACCTGATGGTGACTGATCCTCCGTATGGGGTTGGGTTCGAGCGCGGGAAATTCGTCGGGCGCGAGAAGGCGGCGAAGGGGCGAAAGTTCGCGCCAATTGCAAACGATGACATGCGCGGAGAGGCGCTCGCCAATTTTATTCGCTCGGCTCTTGATGCGTGGGCCGTCGAAGCTGGGACGGCTTATTTGTGGTCGCCGTCGCTCGAAGAAGGGTATTCGATCAAGCACGGGATAGAAGCCGCTGGGTTTAAGGTCCAATCACAGATCGTCTGGCGCAAGACGCCGTTTGTTATCGGCCGCGCAGACTACCATTGGCAGCACGAGATATGCTGGTATGCTTTCAAGGGCTCTAATCACCCATGGTTCGGCGGGCGAGACAAAGGCACTGTTTGGGATATCCCAAAGGCTCAGAAAATGGACGGTGGGCATCCGACTCAAAAGCCCATAGAGTGCATGAAGCGGCCGATCGAAAACAATTCCTCACCAGGCCAGACGATCTACGATCCATTTGTCGGCTCCGGCACCACGATCATTGCGGCGGAAATGACCGGGCGCGCCTGCCATGCGATCGAGCTTCATCCGGCCTACGTCGACGTGAGCGTCCTTCGATGGCAGAACTTCACAGGCGAGGAAGCAACACTGGAATCGACAGGCGAGACATTCTCGGAGACTCTGGAAGACCGGCGGGATGTTGCAATAGCGAAAACGCGTCTTGCCGAGATCAAAGCATCACCTGGCTCCGTTACGTCCGCCACGAAGATCGCTCGCGCTTCGAGGCCGAAGGCTGGCGCTTCGTCGCTTACCTAGGTAGGACGCACGGACACTGGGCTATCTTGATGCAAGCTCCAGAGGATTTTAATGGCCGAAGGTATACCCGGGCAAAGCCTCGCGGGCTTGCTTGATCCCGACATGGAATCGATCAGGAAGCTCGCACACGCAGGGATCGTTGTCGGCTCCGGCATCCGCGGGCGCTATCTTTTGGCGCCGTCGATCCGCAACTATGTCCGGCACTTGCGAGAGATTGCGGCCGGGCGGCAAGGCAATGAGCTGAATGCTGTCGATGAGAACGCGCGGCTGAAAATCGTTCAGAGAAAAAACTATGAGCTGAAGAACGCAGCGCTCGAAGGCTCGCTTGTTTCAATGGACGATATAATCGAGGCGTGGGGCATTATCGTCCGCGCGATAAAGGCGACTGTGTTGTCTTTCCCGGCGCGGTGTCATGAAAAACTGCCGCACTTAAAAAGCGATGACGTCGAGTCAATTCGGAAGGTCGCGCATAAGGTTTTGACGGAAACGTCGAAGATGCTCCCAGGACAGGCGCCAATGCCGCAAACAGGAAGCGCGTTATCACATGACTCAGAAGGCGGCTGAGCTTGTCAGTCGAACTCTTTCTCTCTTTCAGCCACCGGAGGACCTTCTCTTAGCCGACTGGATGACGAAAAATATAACCCTACCAGAAGGGAAGAGTGTGCGTCCAGGGCCGATGGAAAATTGGCCTTATATGACGGAAATTACGCGATGGGGGATCGCGGCGTCGAGCGCGTGACCGTGATGAAAAGCGCGCGGCTCGGGTACACGACCGGCCTTATGGGGGTTCTTGCCGCGACGGCCGCCATGGATCCTGGGCCGATTATTTTGCTTATGCCGACCGACGACGATGCACGTGGGATAAGCGTCGATTGGGTCGAGCCGCTTTTCAGATCGAACAAGACTTTGCGCGGGCTTATGCGGTTTGGCCGGCTCGACGGGCGCAACACGTTGACGCGGAAAAGTCTTGCCGGGGGCGGTAGCCTGAAAATACTTTCGGCGCGAGCCCCGCGGAATCTAAGCCGCCACGATTGCCGATTGCTCCTCTGCGACGAAGTTGATCGTTATGAGGTGACGACTGAGGGAGACGCGCTCGATCTTGCGGAACGCCGCACGATGGCGGAGCCAAATCGGAAGATTGTGATCGGAAGCACGCCGACCGACGAGGACATCAGCGTCGTCGCTGCGCGCTTTGGTGAAGGCTCGCAGGAAATATTCGAGATACCGTGCGTTGAATGCGGTACCTATCACGCGCCGGAGTGGTCAAATCTTGAGTGGGAGAACCACGACCCGGCGACTGTCAAATATATGTGTCCGCACTGCAAGGAGCTCATCGACGAGCGGCACAAGCCAGCAATGGTCTATGCGGGGAAGTGGCGGGCGCTCAAGCCGGAAATGACGAGTCACCGGTCGTTTAAGATTAACGCGCTTGTTTCGCTTTTGCCTAATGCGTCTTGGGCTACGCTGGTCAAGGAGTACTACGACGCCAAGCGCGGCGGCCCGTCGAGGATGCAGGTTTTTCACAATACCGTGCTTGGGCGCCCCTGGCGGACGACGATTAACCGCGTCGACGCGTCGATGCTTGCGGATCGCGCCGAGCCATGGGGCCTGCCGACATCGGGGCACGGGATGATAGTGCCGGAAGACGTCATGGTCATCACGGTCGGCGTTGATACGCAGGACGATCGTGTTGAGTGTGTGCTGATAGGCTTCCCGATCTACGGCGCGCCGTGCATTGTGGGGCATGTCGTTCTCCCTGGAGACATACAGGATCGTGGGGATCATGGCGAGGCGTCAGTCAATACTCGCAAATTTCAGACTGACCCACTACCCTCACTGCGTTTCCTTTCGCCCTTTCGGCAAGCCTGCATGCCTCGGCCAGCTTCGCGGTTGCAGCGCTGGCGAGCACGGCGGCTTCCGTTAATAGCTCCGCTATCGCGGCATCGGTGTCATCGTCAGTCATTGGCGTTTCCCTTCCGGTTTAGCGGCGGCTTCGGCGGCAAGCGCCTTAAGCCATTCATCGACCGTCTTGCCTTCAAAAGAAGAATTCCAAGCACACAAACAAATCTTGTCATCGAGGCCGATGACGGCTTGACGGCAACCGTCGTCGAATTTGCGTATGCCAATTGCTTCGGCGTCGCTCCGCTCATTAAACTCGACATCCGCGGCATCAACGCGCCAAGCGATGACGGCCGTCCTGTTGTCGATGCGGTAGCCGCCCCCCTCATCCTTCAAAGCGGCCAGGATGAAATAGCCCGGCGATGCCGGGACAATCGTTTTAGCCATTTGCGTTCACCTTTCCTGCTTCGTTTCAGTTGCCCAGTCCTCAATTGTGCCCCAATGCCACGTGCCCCACTTGTGGGGGGCCTCTCCCCCTCTCTTTAGAGAGGCCCCAACTGGGGACTGTGGCACTGCCTCGGTTTGCCCCGGTTTGCCCCAGTTCATTTTGCCGACTGTGGCAGGTTAAGTTTCAGTCTCATCGTCCGGCTCGTCCTTGGCTTCCATCGGTGCGTAAAACCAGCGCTTCATGCGCTTATCGTCGTATCGTTGGACCTTTTTGAAAACGCCATTTTCGACCCATGTTTTGAGAATCGTCGCGATCCAAGTGCAATCGCCTTTTGTCTTCGGATCGCGACTATATTTCTCGGCAAGTTCGAGCCCGAGCCATTGGGGCGATCGGCTGTCGACCCGATAATTTCCATCCCGCACCAGGTCGCGAAAATAGTCTTGATCCGCCATAGACACTTCACCGAAAGCTTTCGGAAATTCCCAGAACTCGACCGCCTGCACATTATCGCCGTTTGGCAGGTGGACGGACACAAGGCGCATCCATTTGGCGTCCTCCGGCGGTGCCATGTTGCGCTTGCCGTTATCGATTCGCAGGTATCGGGTCCGATCGCTTTTCTTGACACGAGCCGTCTCCGCCTCGGCGACAGTCATGCGGTTAATGACGCGGCAAGAGCGTGTTGCATTAACCAGGGCGCCACCGCCGCGCGCGTCGTCGACCGTCACTTCTTGCCCCGGCGCTATCTTGCGGGAGTGGTGTGGGATCTCGATGTCGCAGTTTTGTGCGATGCAGATCCTTTGCATCCGGGTGACGATTGGATCGAAGGCTTGGTTTGTTTCTCCAGCCGATTGAAATTTTACAAAAGGATCAAGCATCGAAACATCGATCCGATCTGCTTTAACGGCCGCTTCAAAAGCAGTAAGTTGATCCTCGTTGAATTTGGGAGTTCCATTGCCGCCATCTGTTGCAATAACAAGAGGGTATGTTGCGCGGTCATCGACGAACAGCGCACCTTTCATCTTCGATCGATCAAGTCTGTGATGTAGGCAGTGCGCGGCGATACGCCGGTCTATTTCCTGCTTTGGGTCTTCACCGCTGATGTACCAAACGCGAAGTCCATTGAACGCCATGGTGACAGCTTCAAATAAGTTCACGGTCGTTTTGCCGTAACCGCCGGGAGCGATGGTTGCCGTGACAACTCCCCGGATATAATGACCACCGTGAAGCCATGCGCGCGGCGGGATCTCCTCGGGGTTCGGGAAATCATAGGGGGTCGCACAAGGCGGCAAAACGATCGGCAGCGGCGCCGCCGCCTCTTGCCAGTCCAGGGCTGTGAAAAACGGCTCACTGTGGAGCGGTGGCCCGCCGCCGCTCTGTAGCTTGTAATAAGCGCGGTCCGTCTCTTGCCGCAGCCGGTTCCAGTATTTTTCCGCGATGCCGTCCGGGTGGTCCGCCAAAAGCGCCTCGATCTGTCGGGCGCCCCAGCCGTGACCTTTCAGCGTTCGCACAACCTTGAAAAATCCTTCGGAACGTTTGCCGGGTTCGGCGCCGTGACACACGGACTCCATGATCCAATCGGGCATGTCGCCGGTGCGGTGTGAGTAGTACGCCGGGCCTGCTTCGCCGTCTTCGCGCTTGGGCGCTTGCGGCGTCGTTCGCCGGTAATTATCGACCGTCGCGTCGATGTTGCTGAATTCGCGGTTATAGCCGTCGAGCGCGTCACCTGTGACAGCAATAAATTTCGGCGTCTTCCGGTAGATTTCACAGGAGCCGCCGTCGGGCGCCTTGAGCTTGTTGTGGACAGGCGGGTCCGCGCGCCCGTAG
>DATBYR010000190.1:0-2611 GCA_036513565.1 Methylocella sp.
CCCGGCATCGGCAATGTCGGCGATCGCGTCATCGCCTATCTCGACCATATCGGCCGGGTCGAAGGCAAGATCACCCGCATTATCGACAACGGTTTCGCCATGACCGTGGGCGCCACCGCGCGCAAGCGCGACAAACTCGCCGCCCAGCTGACCTGGCTTGCCAACCGCGATATCCTCAATCTGCCGGAAGACCGCCGCCACGACCGCATCATCCCGCGCAACCCGATCGCGCTCATGACGCTTGAGGACGGCACCAAGATGACCTGCCGGGTGATCGACATGTCGCTGTCCGGCGCCGCCATCGCCGCGGAAAACCGGCCGCCGCTGAAATCGCTGGTCTTGCTCGGCAAGGTCCAGTCGCGGGTGGTGCGAAACCTCGAAGAAGGTTTTGCCCTTGAATTCATCCACGAGCAGCTGGCCGAGACGCTCGAAGACAGCGTTAGCGCCAGGTAAAGCGCGGGCACCGCCGCGGCTCATTCGCCGCGCCGTGCCGGTCTGGACCAGCATTCCAGCGATTGCGCCCCGCGATTGCCCCAGAACCGTTGTTCCCGGGACCCCATTAAATTCGACCAGCGTGCGCACCGACCCAGCGCTTTGCCGGGTTTTCCGGGCATGCCAAAGACAGCGTTACCGCGCGGTAAAGCGCCCCGCCCCGCCATTCCGCATATTCTGGTGCTCGCCGGCGGTCGCCGCCTTGCGGATGCCGCCCGTTCGCCGTTCGGCGCCCGCTTCACTTTAAGTTAACGCGTCGGACTTTAGCCGCCGCAAGTCCCGCATTGGCGGGCTTTGACGCGTTAATACGTAAAATTTGAATCAATTGCAGTTGTTTCAAGTTTTAATCGAATTTGTCTCAAGTATAGATCTAATTATCCGAAGCTTTTACTCGTGTTCGTTTTAAATGTACTTGGCTTGCTTAGCGGCGGCGCAAAACCTTTGTGCGAAATATGGTCCCAACAAGAAACGGGGGCCGCGATGTTTGGGTTCAGGGGACAGGGGAAAGGGTTGGCGGTTGTCGCCATCCTGATCGGAATCAACGCGCCGGCGAGTGCCGGCGAGGAGCGAGCTCTTTATGCGAGCCTTGGCGACACCGCGCGCTCGCCGATCGGCTGGGTCGAATTCTGCGCCGACAATCCCGGCGATTGCCGCGGCGGCACGACGCAGCCGCGCGACATCGTGATGTCGCAGACGGCATGGCGAGACCTGCTGCAGGTCAACCGCTGGGTCAATGAAACCGTCAAGCCGATGACCGACATGGATCATTGGGGCGTGATCGAGAAATGGTCGTTGCCGACTGACGGCTACGGCGACTGCGAGGACTACGTATTGATGAAGCGCAAGATGCTGATCGACGCCGGCTGGCCGCGTGAAGCGCTGCTGATCACGGTGGTGCGCGACAAGAAGGGCGAAGGCCATGCGGTGCTGACCGTCAAAACCGACAAGGGCGAGTTCATCCTGGACAATCAGAATGAAAACGTCGTGGCCTGGACCGAGACCGGCTACCGCTTCGTCAAGCGTCAGTCGCAGAGCGATCCCAACGTCTGGGTCTCGCTTGGCGACGGCCGCCCCGCGGTCGCCACCGCCAGCGCCCACGATCGATAACAAGAAATAACAGGACACGCGATCCGGTCACATCCCCACCCCTCCCCGTCCCAGACCGGATCGCGCGCGGCCAGCTCTCCCCCAAGAGCTGGCCGCAACTTTTTTGACAGGCCTAAATGCTGGATTTATTAGACTTTTTTGATCCGATCGTGTCGCTATCGTGCAGAACGATGCATGAACCACGTTGCTTGGGACGTGGACTGGACGTGGACTTTGTTCACCGGGTGTTCGCCCCTCATTTATCGCAGAATTGGCCCGCTTAACGTCCTCGCGATGATCGCGATGGCGCGCGGTTCCACAAGGCCGATAAAATAACCCCGCCGCCTCGACTCAGACGGTCGAGCCGGCGCAGCATAGGTTGCGGACCTTGCTGGCCCCAGCTTCATCAGTTGGCCACCCGGCAACTCATCCGCGATCCTATGGCCCGCCCCCGCCGCTGGCGTCTCAGAAATGCCGGCGAAAGGATAAGCGGGGATGACATAGGCCATCAAGGGCGATCTAGAACGCCAGCGATGGGCCGATGCCACCTGTGAGCGACGGTAAAATCGTTCGATGGGAGCTGTGACCGCAAACCTTTAAAGTGGAACGAAGTGGTGACTGCCCCCATTTCTCCTGGTGAGAATTCGCTTGTGTGCACAAGCCCGGCGCTAACGCAAAGAAAGGGTTGGGGCATGTTGAGCTTGATAGCGACGATCCTGGTCCTGGCATTCCTCGTGTATATAGTGTGGCCTTGGTTTTGGCACATAGTGACGACCCTGGTCCTGGTACTCTTCGTGTATATAGCCTGGCCTTGGTTGCAGCAGCCATGGGAAGATTTAAAGTCGTCTTGGCTGCAGCAAATTCGCGTGCCGGCCTTCTCTTCGCAACGCACGGACGAGTCGCGTGAAGAACTCGGCCAAGAGGAGTATCCGCGTCCATATCCCAAACCAGTCCTTGTAGATCGTTCGAGAGGACATGATGTCTTCTGGTGGAGGGGGGAGTGTTGGTTTTTGCGGCACAACGAAGAACCATA
>DATBYR010000191.1:0-5422 GCA_036513565.1 Methylocella sp.
AAAGGATCTTAACCGTCTTGCCTTTCCCCATGAGCGACAGCGCCGCCTCGCGCGCGAGGCGCGCGATCGAGGCATTGAAAGCGCCGCAAAGACCGCGTTCGGCGGTACAGACGACCAAGAGATGGACGCTATCGCCGCCGCCTCCAAGCAGCGCCGGAACTTGGCCCCTCGTCGCGATCGAGGCGGCGAGATTGGCCAAAACCCTCTCCATCCGCTCGGCGTAAGGCCGCGCCGATTCAGCCGCCGTCTGCGCGCGCCGCAGTTTCGCCGCTGCAACCATCTGCATGGCCTTGGTGATCTTTTGCGTTGCCTTGACAGAGGCGATCCGGTTGCGCAGATCCTTCAACGAGGGCATGGTCTATCCGCTTCATCTCTGTCCCGGCGCCGCCAGCTCAAGCGAAGTTCTTGGCGTAGGCATCGACAATCGATTTGAGTTTTGCGCCGGACTCGTCGGAGAGATCCTTCGAGCCGCGAATCGCATCGAGGAGACCGGTGTGGCTCGCGCGCATGAGCGCAAGGAGCCCTTCCTCGAAGGCCCGCACCCGGTCAACCGGAAACGCATCGAGATAACCATTGACCCCGGCATAGATCACGCAAACCTGTTCCTCGATCTTCAAAGGCGAGAACTGCGCCTGCTTCAAAAGCTCGGTCAGGCGGGCGCCGCGCGCGAGCAGGCGCTGGGTCGTCGCGTCGAGGTCGGAGCCGAACTGCGCGAAAGCCGCCATTTCGCGGTATTGCGCGAGTTCGCCCTTGATCCTGCCCGCGACCTTCTTCATCGCCTTGGTTTGCGCCGAGGAGCCGACGCGCGAGACCGAAAGGCCGACGTTCACGGCGGGCCTGATGCCTTGATAGAAGAGATCGGTCTCTAGAAAGATCTGGCCGTCGGTGATCGAAATGACATTCGTCGGAATATAGGCCGAAACGTCGTTGGCTTGCGTTTCGATCACCGGAAGCGCCGTGAGCGAGCCTCCGCCGTGGGCGTCGTTGAGTTTCGCCGCGCGTTCGAGCAGCCGCGAATGCAGATAGAACACATCGCCCGGATAGGCCTCGCGCCCCGGCGGGCGGCGCAACAAAAGCGACATCTGGCGGTAGGCGACGGCTTGCTTGGAGAGATCGTCGTAGATGATCAGCGCGTGCATCGCGTTGTCGCGAAAATATTCGCCCATCGCGCAACCGGCGAACGGCGCCAGAAATTGCATCGGCGCCGGATCGGACGCGGTCGCCGCGACAATGATCGAATAGGGTAGGGCGCCCTGCTCTTCCAGCACTTTCACGAATTGAGCGACGGTCGAGCGTTTCTGTCCGACCGCGACATAAACGCAATAGAGCTTGAGGGTTTCGTCGCTGCCCTGGTTCAGCGGCTTTTGATTAAGAATGGTATCTAGCGCCAGCGCGGTCTTGCCGGTCTGGCGGTCGCCGATGATCAATTCGCGCTGGCCGCGCCCGATCGGGATCAGGGCGTCGATGGCCTTGAGGCCGGTCGCCATCGGCTCGTGCACGGATTTGCGAGGGATGATGCCCGGCGCCTTGACATCGACGCGGGCGCGCTTTTCCGCATGAATCGGGCCCTTGCCATCGATCGGATTGCCGAGCGCGTCGACGACGCGGCCGAGCAGCCCCTTGCCAATCGGAACATCGACGATGGCGCCGGTCCGCTTGACCGTCTGGCCTTCCTTGATATCGCGGTCGGTACCGAAAATGACGATGCCGACGTTGTCGCTTTCGAGGTTCAGGGCCATGCCCCGCACGCCGCTCTCGAACTCGACCATTTCGCCGGCCTGGACGTTGTCGAGGCCATAGACGCGGGCGATACCGTCCCCGACCGAGAGGACCTGGCCTACCTCGGTCACTTCTGCTTCATTGCCGAAGTTCGCGATCTCGTTCTTGAGGATCGCGGAAATTTCCGCGGCGCGGATCTCCATCAGCCGACCTCTTTCATGCGTGAACGTATCGAATTGAGTTTGGTTTTGAGGGAACTGTCAACCATGCGCGAGCCCAGTTTGACGATGAGGCCGCCGATGATCGCCGGGTCCACCTTGACCGCGATGTCGACCTCGCCGCCGCCGGAGATATCCGTAAGCGCGTTTTGCAATGCCTCGACATGCTCGGGCTTGAGAGGCTCGGCGACCGTCACGTGAGACCGCGTTACGCCTTTTCGCGCGTCGTTCAGTAAGTTGAAATCGCGGATCATGTCGAAAATCGCGAAGAGCCTGCGCTTGGCCGCGACGAGTTTTACGAATTTGGCGGCGATCCCGCCGATCTCCGCCTTGGCGAGAAGGGCATCAAGCGCCTTAACCTGCTCTTCGGCCGAGAAAACCGGACTCTTGACGAAGCGTTGCAAATCCGCGCTGGAGCGGACCAATTCCGCGAAGGCGGCAAGATCGGCGGCGACCTTTTCCGTAGCCCCGGTTTCTTGGCTGAGCGTGAATAGCGCCTTCGCGTAGCGTCCCGACATGCCAGATAGGCGTGTTTCTTGTGCCGCCAAAGCGAAACCCCAAAATTCAAACGGCCGCCGAAGCCGCTTCCCGAAGATTCGGCTTTTCACGGCGAAAAATCGAGACGCGGTCCGGACTGGAAAACGAGGAAAGGCGTCGAGGACAGCGGCGCCACCACGAGGCAGGGGTCACCTAACATAGAGATTTTTGCGGCGCAACCCTGGGCCGGGGATGGCGGGGAGTAATTCGCGGACTTGACGTCCTGTCTAGCTCATCTACCTTGGATCGTCGCGCACTTACCAAACAGACCGGTGACACCAATGGACACTTCGCTCTGGCACAACATCGCTGCTCGCGCGTGTCTTGGCGGGATATTAGGGGCCTGCGCCACATTGGGAGCCTGCGGCGGCCCAGGTTCGCCACCAAATTACCCCACTGGGCAAATCGAGCAAAAGTACTACGCCGATGGGCCTTGGGCCGTGACAGTTGATGAGAATGATCCGAACGCTTGTTGTGACTCTAAGAGTAACCACTATGATCTCTACTATCCGACAAACCTAGGAGCGAACGGATTCTTGCACCCCAGCATCACTTGGGGGAACGGAACCTTTGGAACATCGAGTGGTTCGGCCTTTTTCCTTAAACACTTGGCCTCGTGGGGCTTTGTGATCATCGCGACACGGGACCGCTTCACCGGTCCCGGCGATACGATATTGGACGCGGCGAACTATCTCGTGAAAGCCAACAGCGATGCCACGATCTTGAATGGCAAGTTCTTGAATAAACTCAATGTCCAACAGATTGGTGCTATTGGTCACTCCCAGGGTGCTGGCGCGGCCATCAGGGCCATGATCAAATCTGGAGGCCTCATCAGGACGGTGATCCCCATAGAGCTGCCGGGCCAGCAGTTTTGCTTCTGTGCACCGGGCGAAGTTCTTGACACCAGTAAAATCACCGGCGGCTCAGTGTTCTTCATAGACGGATCTCTGGACGTTCCAGTATCACCGCCCACGCAGCTGGAGCCTCCTCAAGTCATTGGTTTACAATCGATTGCGGCGTTCTATGATGCTGTTCCGAGCAATGTTTTGAAGCTAAAAGCGACGCTAAAGAGAGCAAACCATAACGACATTGGCGGACAACCAAGTTGCGCGGCCGCCCCGCCGCCATGCTCCAATGGTGTTTACGGATATCTCGGTTATCCGGCGGCGTGGATGGTGGATCAACTTGGGGTCGATACCTCGGCACACGCGGCGTTCGTGAACGGTACTGGCGAAATGTTTTCTCAGACAAAGAACTGGGAACTCGTCAAAAGCAATATACCGTGAAATATCGCCAACGCAGGAAAATACCTTGCCTGGTGGACGACCTGATCACTATTCTCCCCGCCTCGCCGAGGCCGCCGGTCCCGTCGCCTTAACCAAGCGCGATCTCAAAAAAGCTCTGCCCCGGCGCTTCTACAAAGAAGTAAGGGCAGAGCAGCGCGACGGCGCTTTCGTACTCCGGGCCGCAATCCCATCGCGCTTCCAGCCTTCGCGGCGGCGCGGGCGCTGGCGGACGAATGGTCGGCGCAGGGTGAAACGATCGATCCGGCCGCCATGCCTCTTACGCGCATCGTCAATGCGGCAATTGACGGAGTGGCATACCGGCTCGACGCCACGGCCGCCGAGATCGAAAAATATGCCAGAGCGGACCTCGTCTGTTATCGCGCCGCCTTGCCAATGACGCTGGTGGAGGCGCAAGCAGCGGAATGGGACAGGGTCCTCGCCTTCGCGCGCGAAAAACTCGGTGCCCCTTTCATTTGCACCGAAGGCGTGGTGTTCGTCGGTCAGCCAGAACCCGCCCGCGTGGCGGTGAAAGAGGCCATTAACCGCATCGCAAACAGCGGCCAAGCCGCGCCTTTTGCGCTCGCCGCGCTGCACGTAATGACAACGCTCACCGGCTCGGTCTTGCTCGCGCTCGCCGTGGCGCATGGCGTGCTCACGCGCGATGAAGCCTGGACTGCCGCGCATGTGGACGAGGATTTTGAATTGCGCGCCTGGGGCGAGGACGCGGAAGCCCTTCGCCGCCGCGCGCGGCAATGGCGCGAGATGGAAGCGGCGGCGGTTCTCTGGCAAATCACGATGGCCGGCGTCTACCCTGCTTGACGCCCGACGCGGCCAAGGTGGGTAAAGGTGAAACCGTCGCCATATTTCAGGCCATAGCCGTGCACGCGATCGATACCAGGTGCGCGCTCCAGATGAGTGCGAGCGCAATCCCCGTTGGCGCCGCCAGCGCCGCCGCTGCACCAAAGAGAACGATGGGTCCCAGATAGACGTGCGCGGCATTATAGGAGGCCGCGCCGAAGCGCGGCCCTGCGAGATAGAAAAGGATCGAAAGGTCGGGCACGAGGATCGATGCCGCAAAGAGCCACCAGGATGCGCCGCTCCGGCTAAAAGCCACGATCGAGGCAAGGGCGACGGCGAGCCCCTCCGCCCGTAACAAAAGGCGCGGGGCGCCGTTGACGAAACCTGGGGTTTTGGCGATCATATAACGTCCTCTTTGTCGCAATTTCTGGATGTCTCGTCCCAAATGCTTCCTCTCATGTTAATAGCCAAGCGATCGGTCCACAAGCTTTGGCGAGTTTTATGAAGCCTACTTTCGAACGCCTCGCCGAGCGCCGAGCGCGTGCCCTTCGCGGCGGCGGAGCACAGCGGATCGACGCCCAGCACGGGCGCGGAAAGCTCACCGCGCAGGAACGAATCGAGCTTCTGACCGATCCTGGTTCGTTCGAGGATTCCGGGATGTTCGTCGAACATCGCGCGACGGACTTCGGCATGGACCAACGCCGCGCGCCGGGCGATGGCGTTATCACCGGCTCCGGCACAATCAACGGCCGCGCGGTCTTCGTCTACGCCAAGGATTTTACCGTTTTTGGGGGTTCGCTTTCCGAGGCGCACGCGCAAAAGATCGCCAAGCTGCAGGACATGGCGCTCAACAATCGCGCGCCG
>DATBYR010000192.1:0-2765 GCA_036513565.1 Methylocella sp.
CGAAGGGCGGACCTTGCGCGGCCTTGGCATAACGCCCGAACCTTTCGAGACCTTGGTGCCTTCCTATCTCTACCGTTACCGCAAGACCGGGCAATTCGCCGGCGCGCGCGCGGTTTGATAACTTATACCAACCGGCCTAATTTTTGACTCGGAGGGATTCCCGAATCAGCGAAACTCTGACTCACTGCCATCGGCGCAAAGGAGGCGGCGATAGCGGCGATTGTGATTAGACGCAAGGATTTGACAGCGAGAGAGTTGCGGGCGGCGTCAGCAAGGGCGCGCGACGCAAAGGCGGCACGGGCGGATGCTGGCGATCGCCCTGGTGCTTGAGGGCAAAGACCGCAAGACCGCGGCTGAAACCTGCGGGATGGACCGCCAGACACTGCGCGACTGGGGGCATCGCTATAATGCGGAAGGCTTGGCAGGGCTTAAAAACCGCCAGGCTCTGGGACGGCCCTCCCGGCTGACCGCACGCCAGAAAGCCGAACTCGCCGCTCTCGTTGAGCAAGGCCCCGATGCTGAGAAAGACGGCGTGGTGCGGTGGCGGTGCGCCGATCTCAAGCGGCGCATCGAGGAGATGTTCGGCGTAGCGCTGCATGAACGCACGGTTGGCAAGCAGCTCAAGGCCTTGGGCTATGTGCGGCTTTCGGTCAGGCCGCAACACCCCAAGAGCGATCCGCAAGCCCAAGAAGCATTTAAAAACGTATGGCCCGCCCCGTCTGCAAGTGATTTTATCGAGAGCGCCGAACGATCAGTCTGCTTCAACGTATCCGGCCTCGGGTCCAAGCCTCGGGCCAAGATGGAGATACGCGCGTTCCGGTCCTCATAAAACTCTCGGCGTCGAGCGCCGTTTTTTAAACCAGGCTTCCAGAACACCGTTCGACTGTCGGGCCATCTCGTTTTCACCACCCGCAAACATCGTCGGTCGATCAGCGGATCATGCGCCGGCCAACCAGTGCCTATGCCGCCAGAGACGATCCCTTGGCGGTGAATTTTTCCTCGCGCCGCAACACCGCCCAAGCGATGCGAGCCAGCTTGTTGGCCAAGGCCACGACGGCGACATTCTGATGGACGCGGGCGAGCAATCCTTTGGCCCACCGACCGAGAGCCGTGTCACGCTCGGCGATGTGAGGCAACGCCGCCCGCGCTCCATGGATCAGCAACTTGCGCAAATATTTGTTGCCGCGCTTGCTGATGCCGAGAAGCGTCGGCTTGCCGCCGGTCGTCGATTGACGAGGAACCAGACCCAACCACGCCGCCAGATCGCGACCGTGCTCGAAGGCCTCCGCTTTTCCGATCGCCGCGATCAACGCCGAAGCGATCATCACGCCGACGCCCGGAATCGTCGCCAATCGTCGCGCGTCTTCGTTGTCTTTGGTGAAGGCTGCAAACTCTCTATCGAAGACGCCAATCCGTCGATCGAGTTCCTGCCATTGCACGCGAACATCGACAATCAACATGCGCATCCGTGGACTCAGCCCCTGCGCATCCTGTTCGTCCATCAAGGCGACGAGATATTGCTCGAGCTTGCGCTTGCCCTGCGGAATGACAATCCCTCGCTCCAATAGGATCGCGCGCAACTGGTTGATCAGGGCTGTCCGTTCCGCCACCAAACGGTCCCTCGATCTGTGAAGGGTTTGCATGTCGAGTTGTTCCTGGCTCTTCAACTCGACAAAACGCATGGTCGGGCGCGTCGCGGCTTCAGCGATCCCCTCGGCGTCACGATCGTCGTTCTTCTGCGCCTTGACGTAGGGCCGCACATATTCCGGCGACATGAGCCGGACGTCATGTCCTTGGCGTGCGAACAGACGGCCGAGATGATGCGCGCCACAGCAAGCTTCCATGGCGACGATGCAGGGTGGGAGCTTGGCAACCAAACCGATCAGCGTTTCTCTCTTCGCTCGCCGGCGCAAAATGACCGCGCCAGATGCGTCGAGACCGACGATACTGCAAACATTCTTGCCGAGATCGATGCCGAGCACGGAAACCTTCATGATTCGTCCCTCCAGTTGAGCCTCCGGCGAACCTACAACGCCGGACGGAGGGGCGGGCCATTCCATAAAACTCTGCACGCCAGCGAACGGGATCGCCCTGACATCGCACGGCGGCGCGCGCAGTGGATGGAGCATCAAAACCGGATCAAGCCGGAGCGCCTGGTCTTCATCGATGAGACGTGGACGAAGACGAACATGGCGCCGCTCAGGGGATGGGCGCCGCGCGGCGCGAGGCTCGTGGCCAAAGTTCCGCACGGCCATTGGAAAACCCTGACCTTTGTGGCCGCCCTTCGGCATGATCGCATCGAGGCGCCTTTTGTGCTCGACGGTCCGATCAATGGCGAATGCTTCAAAACTTATGTCGAGAAGATGCTGGTGCCCACGCTTGCTGCCGGCGACCTCGTGATGATGGATAATCTTGGAAGCCACAAGGGGAAAGCCATTCGCCGGGCGATCCGAGCAGCGGGCGCCAAATTGTTCTTCCTTCCCAAATATTCGCCCGATCTCAATCCGATCGAACAAGTCTTCGCCAAGCTGAAGCACCTCTTACGCAAAGCAGCAGCACGCACCGTCGAATCCGTCATCGCCGCCATTGGCCAGCTACTCGGAACCTACACCCCTCAAGAATGCACCAACTATTTCAAAAACGCAGGATATGGACAAACCTGATATCATCCCGCTCTAAGGAGCGGAAGGCGCCTTACCGAGGCGGGGCAGCGGCTTTCGATGATGCTATTCCGTTCGGTGCGCAATGAGCGCTGAACAAATCCG
>DATBYR010000193.1:0-10553 GCA_036513565.1 Methylocella sp.
GCTGATTGGCGTTGAAAAGCTGCGCAATGAGTTCGTCCACCATGTCTCCTACGAGCTGCGTTCGCCCTTGACCAATATCATCGGCTTCATTCAGCTTCTCGACGATCCCGCGATCGGCCCGCTCAACGGCAAACAGCGCGAATATGCGGGCTATGTGATGAAATCCTCATCGGCGCTCCTCGCCATCATCGACGATATTCTCGATCTCGCCTCGATCGACGCAGATGCGATGGAACTGTCGCTCGACGACGTAGACATCGCGCAAACCATCCGGGAGGCGGCGGAAGGCATCCAGGACCGGCTCGAAAAATCCTCGCTGACGCTTCGCGTCGCGGCGACGGAGGGTATTGGGTCCTTTGCCGCCGACGGCAAACGTATCCGGCAGATTCTCTTCAACCTTCTCTCGAACGCGATCGGCTTTTCCTCGCCCGGTCAAACCATCGATCTCGCGGCGATGCGGCAGGACGGTGAAATCGTGTTTAGGGTTACCGACCAGGGGAGTGGAATTCCGCCCGAAATCCTCGAACAAGTTTTCGATCGTTTCAAAACCCATACAGCGGGGTCGCGCCATCGCGGCGCCGGACTTGGCCTTTCCATTGTGCGTTCCTTCGTCGAACTGCACGGCGGCCGCGTCGAAATCGATTCGGCGCCGGGAAAAAGGACGCGCGCGACTTGCATCTTTCCCTTACAAGGTGCGAAGCACCCCGCAAGCGGCACTGCGCAAGGAGCGCGAACGTAATGGCCGCAGCCACGGTCCCCGCTTCCCGTACGATCTGGCAGCGCGAGCTAGAAGACGAGGGCGCTATCGCCGGATTTGCCGCCGGTGTTGCCGCGCTCATCGGTCCTGGCGATCTCGTGACCTTGTCGGGCGGCCTTGGCGTCGGAAAGACGGCGTTCGCGCGCGCCCTCGTTCGTATCCTCACGGGCGAGCAGGACCTCGAGGTGCCGAGCCCGGCCTTCACCTTGATGCAGGTTTACGAGGGCTTGAACTTCCCCATCGTTCACGCCGATTTCTACCGGATTGAGAAGCCGCGGGAGCTCATGGAATTGGGGTTCGAGGAGGCTTGCGATGGCGCGCTCGTCCTTGTCGAATGGCCGGAGCACGCAGGCGGCTTTCTCGATGCCGGCAGGCTCGATATCGAATTGAGGGTCGACAAGGACCGTGGTCCCGGCTACCGCGCCGTGACCCTGACTGGGATTGGACCGTTCGCGGCGCGGCTCGCGCGCGCCAAGGCGGTTCACGAGCTTCTCGATCGCAGCGGCTGGAGCGGAGCCAGGCGTGATTTCATGCAAGGCGATGCGTCGACGCGAAGCTATGAGCATTTGGTGAACCCCGATGGGCGGAGCGCCATTTTGATGAATTCGCCGCCGCGCCCGGACGGGCCGCCGCTTCGCTATGGCAAATCCTATAGCGCCATCGCCAAACTCGCTGGGGACATAAAGCCTTTCATCGCGGTCGGCCAAGGGTTGCGCGCGCAAGGCCTTTCGGCGCCCGAGATCATTGCCTTCGATCTCGCCGCCGGTCTCGCCATCGTCGAGGATCTCGGCTGCGAGCCGGTTGCCGGCGGAGGCGGCGTCATCGAGGAACGTTACGCCGTTGCGCTGACCGGGCTCGCATATTTGCACGGCGCCAGCCTTCCCGACAATTTGCCCATCGAGGGCAATGAGACCTACCGGATTCCAATCTATGACGTAGACGCGCTTTCCATCGAGACCGAACTCCTGCTCGACTGGTACGCGCCCTATATCGCTTGCGTTCAACTCGCCTCGGGCGCCAAGGCGGCCTTTGTCAATCTTTGGCGCCAAGTGGTTCAGGATGTCCTCGCCGCGCGGCCGGCGTGGACGTTCCGCGACTACCATTCGCCAAATCTCCTCTGGCTTGCCGGGCGTGAAGGCATCGCCAGGGTGGGCGTCCTGGACTTCCAGGATTGTGTCTTGGGCCACCCCGCATACGATGTTGTCTCCCTTTTGCAGGACGCCCGCGTCGATGTTCCGCAAGACACGGAACTGAAACTGCTCGCACATTACGCGCGGTTGCGGCGCGAGGCGGATTCAGGCTTCGATGCGGCGGGGTTTGCCCGCGCCTATGCAATTTTGGGCGCGCAGCGCGCGACCAAGATCCTTGGCATTTTCGCCCGCCTCGATGAACGCGACCATAAACCGCAGTATCTTGCGCACCTGCCCAGGGTCGAAAAATATTTGGCTACGGACCTGACCCATCCGGCATTAGCCGAGCTCAAACTCTGGTATGAGGAGCATCTGCCACATATCTTTGGTCGCGCGCGCTAACTTCAGTGATGGGCTGTCGAATGCCCGCCCCGCGTGTTGATGCGCATTGCATAAAGCGAAAGTTCGAGAATGGCACCTTCGATCGTTCCCTGCGAATAATCGTGCGATTGGCACCTGGCACGCCGATGTCCTCTTTCCCGCCCGCCAAAGCCATGGTCTTCGCCGCGGGATTGGGCACGAGAATGCGGCCATTGACCGATCGCGCGCCAAAGCCATTGATCACCGTCGCGGGCAAGCCGCTGATCGATCATGTGCTCGATCGATTCGCCATCGCCGGCCTCGAGACAGCGATCGTCAATGTGCATTATTTGGCGTGCCAGATCGAAGAGCATCTTGCTACAAGGAAAATCCCCCGGATCCTGATTTCGGATGAGCGCGAAAAACTTCTCGATCAGGGCGGGGGAATCGCCAAGGCGTTGCCTTTGCTCGGGCCGGAGCCGTTTTTTATCGCCAACACGGATGCTTTCTGGATCGAAGGCCCAGGCAACAACCTGGGCCGTCTCGCGGCCTCCTGGGACCCGGAAGGAATGGATATCTTGCTGCTTGTCGCGGCCACGGCGGCGAGTGTGGGGGTCGATTCGCCGGGCGACTTCTACATGGCGCCCGATGGCCGCCTGACGCGGCGGCCGGAGCGCGAAATCGCGCCTTTTGTGTATACCGGCTTCGGTATCGTCAAACCAGCGCTTTTCGCGCGTGAGACGCGGGATATTTTTCCCCTGGCGCCGTTCTTTTTCGAGGCGGCGAAAACCGGACGCCTGTTCGGCCAAAGGCTTGACGGGTTGTGGCTCCATGCCGGCACGCCGCAAGCGATCGAGGAAATGGAGCGCACTATCGCGCGCGGTGGCATCTGACGCGATCGCCTGCGCGAAGGACTGCGATCGTTGGAAAAAGCGTCTGACCCCGAGCAATATCTTTCGATCAAAGACTTGGCGGCCAGGGGCTCAAGTGGCCGGGGGTTTTGTGGGTCGGCCGTTGATGCTCAGCGGCCAGATGTTACTTAAGTCTTGTAACAATTTTCGACAAATTGAGAAGAAATAATTGTCATTATTTGCTATTAGTCATGACAAAGGTCCCATTTCCAACGCTTCTCCTTTGTCTTTTCAGCCTTCTCGCTTGAGTGTTGCCTGATTCAGGGCGTATAAGCATTTGTGTATTAAGCGAACTCCCGGCCACCGGGCCTTTTGATGACGCGGAAGCTATGACTGTCGCCTTACGATTGAGTGACACGCCGGCGGAGGCCGCCGCGAAACTCCTGATCCGGCTTGGCTTGGCCGCTTTATTCGCTGTTCTGCCTTGTGCGGGAATCTTTTGGCGCGGCGCTATTTACGTTGTGTTGCCGGTCGGCGCGATTTTGATTCTGCTTGGCGCGCTGTTGGATGCTCCCCCCCATGCGGGGCGCCGGCTCCGCGATGTGATTGTCTCGCCGGCCGGCGGCGCCGCGCTGCTGGTGGCGTTATGGGCCGCCTTGTCCGTGATATGGACTCCGTTCCCCGCGGACGCAGGCGAACGGTTTCTACAGTTTGCCGGCGCCACCTCTCTCGCGGTGTTGGCTGCCGTCTATCTGCCCCAAAAGACAAAGACTCTCGATTTTTACCTGTTGCCCGGGGGTATCGCCCTGGCGAGCGCGGCGACACTCGGCCTGGCATTTTTTCACACCCCCTGGTTTTTTGGCGGCTTCGAGTTCGACGAGACGCTATACGAGCGGGCGACAATCACCTCGATCGTCCTGGTCTGGCCGGCGCTTGGGTTCTTGTCGCTGCGCGAGCACTGGATCGCGGCGGCGATCCTCGCCGTTCTCGTGGCCGGTGTGGCGCTCGCGGGATTTGCCCAGATCGCGCTTCTGGCGATGGGCGCGGGTGCGTTCACTTTCGCCATGGCCATGTCCGGTCCCACCCAGATGGCGCGGATTCTCAGCTGGCTGTTCGCGCCCCTGATCCTGTTGGCTCCCTTGCTCCCCTTGCTCTACCGTCTGGTTCTATGGATGACTGGATTTGATCCCGGCGTCGGATCAGCGCCGATGCTGATTTGGAGTGAGCTCGTCGTCTCGCAATGGCCGCGTCTGATTACCGGGCATGGTCTCGACTTCGTGCATCGAGGCTTGAGCCTCGGCTATCTGCCCGAAGGGACGCCAAGAAGTCTTTTGCTTGTGATTTGGTTCGATTTTGGCCTTGTCGGCGCCGCCGGTTTCACCGTCCTCGTGGTGGAAGCCTTCCGGACCGCCGGGCGACTCCCGGTGAAGACTGCGCCGGCGTTGCTCGCCGGCCTCGTCGCGATCTTGACGATCGCCATTCTTGGTATTGCGACGTCGCAGATCTGGTGGATGACTCTCCTTGATTGCGAGGCCATTGCGTTCGCGCTCCTCGTCAAGGGAGCTGATAGGGCTCAGCGGCCGGACGTGCGGGCGATTTGGGCGATCGAGCCGGAAACTCCGCAAGAGCCCGGGGAGAGAAGCGCCGCGGGTTCCGTGGCTCCGCCGCGCCGCCTTAACGAGTTCGCGGATTCCTGATCGAAAAACGCCGGAGTCAGCGGCGATGACGCCATCGCCGGACCGGCGGACGGCGATCCCCGCGCAATGGCCGAACAATTGCGGAGAAAGCGCGAAAGAGTTCTTGCGGCGCCAGGCCAAGCGGCCGTAACATTGGCGGATGATCGAGGCAGTCATCACCATCCGGAACGCGCGCGAAGGCGATGCCGAAGGCATCGCCGAAGTGCACGATGCCGCGTGGCGCGACGCTTATCGCGGCCTTATTCCTGGCCGCGAGCTCGAACGAATGATTGCACGCCGCGGGCCACGCTGGTGGCACTCGGCCATTTTGCGGGGATCGCGCCTTCTGGTTCTGGATTTCGATGAAACCATCGGCGGCTACGCAAGCTACGGACGCAATCGCGTGCCTTCATTGCATTATGGCGGGGAGATTTTCGAACTTTATATCGCCCCTGAATTTCAGGGGCTGGGGTTCGGCACGCGTCTTTTCGAGATGGCCCGCAAGGACCTGGCCGAGCATGGCTATTGTTCTTTTCTCGTTTGGGCCTTGGCCGACAACGAGCGGGCAACCCAATTCTACGTAAAACTCGGCGGAAGAAATGTCCGCCAGGCGACCGAGCGGTTCGGCTCCGAAACCCGCGCCCGTGTGGCGTTCGCGTTCGACTGATTGCCGTGGGTCGCGAAACGTCCGCGGCGTCCACGCGGCTGCCTCACGGCTTCTTCGCGCCGGGCGCGAAACGATCCCGAAAACCATTGGATAGTAATTGGAGAAAGGGATATGCTCGTTGACGCCACTCCGGCCCGCCTCAATCCGAACGGACAAGTAACGAGATTGCTATGAAGTACCGACTTTTGGGAAACAGCGGACTTCGAGTTTCGGAAGCCGCGCTCGGCACCATGACGTTCGGCGACGACTGGGGCTGGGGTGCGGCCAAGGACGAGGCTCGCAAGGTTTACGACGCTTTTCGCGAGGCCGGCGGCAACTTCATTGACACCGCTAACATGTACACGAACGGGACGAGCGAATCCTTCCTCGGCGATTTTATGAAGGGCCACCGCGAGAGCGTGGCGGTTGCCACGAAATACACAAATGCTGCTGCGGGCGCGGACCCGAACGCGGCCGGCAACCACCGCAAGAGTATGGTGCAGGCAGTGGAAGCGAGCCTCAAGCGGCTGCAAACCGATTATATCGACCTTTACTGGGTCCACATCTGGGACCAGATCACGCCGGTCGAAGAGGTCATGCGAGGGCTGGATGATTTGGTTCGCCAAGGCAAGGTGCTCTACGTCGGCATCTCTGATGCCCCGGCCTGGTGGATCGCGCAGGCGAACACGCTTGCCCACCTGCGGGGGTGGTCGCCCTTCGTCGGATTGCAAATCGAGTACAGCCTGATCGAGCGGACCGTGGAGCGGGAGCTGATCCCTGTGGCCAAGGCGCTGGACCTCGGCTTGACCGCGTGGTCGCCATTGGCCGGTGGCGTTCTGACCGGAAAGCACCACGGTCACGGATCGTCCGAGCCGGGCCGTATGAACGGCGACATGATGAAGCAGTTCCTCCCGGAGGAACAACGGACCGAGCGCATCATCGCGGCCGTGAAGACTGTGTCCGACGAGGTCGGCCGCAGCATGGCTCAGGTCGCTTTAGCATGGCTCCGTTACCGACCCGTGGCGGTCATCCCCATTATCGGGGCGCGAAAGCTCTCGCAATTGCAGGACAACCTCGCAAGCTTCGCCTTGGTGCTCTCCACCGACCAGTTGAAAACACTGGACGAGTCAAGCCGGATCGAACTCGGATTCCCGCATGATCTCTATGCAAAGGAGATGGTGCGGTCGTTGGTTTATGGCGGTCTCCGCGACCAGATCTTGGCCTAGTGCATTGGGAGTTTACGCAACGGCCAACTTGGAAAGGCCGCCCTTCGCGTGACTTACCAAGCGCTACCAAAACATCAGAAACGAGGCGGATCTGCCGGAGATCACCCTTCGCCGGTTCGAACATTTCTTTGCCCATTGAAGCCACGCACGTTGGTGCAAAGATCCGTCTCGATCAAATCGAACCAATCGCCGACCAGCTTCGCGTCGGCGACATCGCCCGCCGGCTTGGTGGTATCTCTGTTCACGGCGTAATCTTTACGCCACCTTCAAATTCCAACCACTTCCGCCACGGCACCCTGAGAGCCTGTTTCAAAAGCCGCGCCCTCATCCTGAGGAGCCACGAATTGGGCGTCTCGAAGGATGCGCCGCGCGGCCCCCGAGGCGCTCTCGCCCCCTCATCATGAGTTTATCGAAGGACGAGACAGCCCTTCGGGCTTCCTCAGGGTGAGGGCTTAGGTTCTGTGCAGGCTTTTGAAACAGGCCCTGGGTATTGTCAGGGCGCGCGCCGCGTCGTGAGCGTATGGTATGAGACCCGATGTTTTCGAAAATCCTGATCGCCAATCGCGGCGAGATCGCCTGCCGGATCATCCGGACAGCCCGGCGGCTTGGCATTGCGAGCGCCGCCGTCTATTCGGACGCCGATCGCGACGCAATGCATGTCGCGCTTGCCGACGAGGCTTTTCGGATCGGTCCGGCGCCGGCCCGCGAAAGCTATCTCGACGGCGCCAAAATCATTGACGCGGCCCAAAAATCCGGCGCCCAGGCGATTCACCCAGGCTACGGGTTTTTGTCCGAAAACGCGGATTTCGCGGAAAGCTGCGCCACTGCGGGAGTAATCTTCATCGGACCGCCTCCGGCGGCAATCCGCGCCATGGGAGACAAAGCGCAAGCCAAGACCCTCATGGAGAAAGCCGGGGTTCCTGTGGTGCCGGGCTATCATGGGAGCGACCAAGAGCCCGCCCTCCTTTCGCGAAAAGCGTTGGCGCTCGGCTATCCCATCTTGATCAAACCCTTGGCGGGCGGCGGCGGCAAAGGCATGAAAATTGTGGCGCGCGAGGCCGAGTTCGCGGCCGCGCTCGCCAGCGCCAAACGCGAGGCGCTTTCTGCTTTCGGCGACGGCCGCGTTCTCATCGAAAAATATTTTTCGCACACGCGCCATGTGGAGGTTCAGATTTTTGCCGACGCTCGGCAAAATGTTGTGCATCTCTTCGACCGCGATTGCTCGATCCAGCGCAGGCATCAAAAAATCATCGAGGAAGCACCTGCTCCCGGGGTTTCCGGTGAGCTGCGTCAAGCCATGCGGGAGGCGGCCTTATCCGCCGCGCGCGCGATCGGCTACACCGGCGCGGGCACGGTGGAGTTCTTGTTATCGCCCGATGATCGTGCCTTTTATTTTCTCGAAATGAATACGCGGCTCCAGGTCGAACATCCAGTGACCGAAATGACCACCGGCATCGATCTCGTCGAATGGCAATTGCTTGTTGCGGCGGGCGGCGCATTGCCTCTGCGCCAAGCAGAGATTCACTCGCGTGGGCACGCAATCGAGGCGCGCCTCTACGCGGAGGACCCGGCGCGCGATTTTCTGCCGCAATCCGGCCGCATCGAGCGCCTGGATTTTCCAGCTCACGGAGCGCGGGTTCGCATCGACGCGGGCGTGCGCGCGGGAGATGTGATCCCAGCCGATTACGATCCAATGATCGCCAAGGTGATTGTTTGGGATAAAGACCGGCCGCACACTCTTCTCCGCCTGCGCGCCGCGCTCGCCGAGACTCGCGTCGCCGGGGTTGCAACCAATCTCGACTTGTTACGCGTCATCGCCGCGCACGAAGCTTTCACCGAGGCTTCGCCGGACACAGGATTTATCGGGCGCCATGCTGACGATTTTTTGCCAAAGCTACAGCCTGCCGGAAATGACGTTCTTGCCATGGCGGTCATCGGGCTCCTCTGCGAGCGAACGGCATCCGCGCGCGGGCAAGCCGAGCGATCGAGCGATCCCTGGAGCCCGTGGAACAGCCAGAATGGCTGGCGCCTGAACGAGGAGCTGCGTGAAACCGTGCGTCTGCGCGAGATCGTGCCCGAGGGGGGCGGCAATTGCACCGTCGAGATCCGCTATCGGCCCAACGGCTGGCGCCTCGACCTGCCGGGGGGCATTTTTTTTCACGCAAGCGGCACGCTCGCGCCGGATGGAACTCTCGCGGCCGATCTTGACGGTCACCGCGTCAAGGCGGTCTGGGTCCGCTCCGGCGAAGAGATCCTTTTGTTTGCAGGGGCTAAGGCCGCACATCGCTTTGAGCTGGCCGGCGCCGTTGCCGGGATGGAGAGGCGAGATGAACCGCCGGGGCGGCTCACCTCGCCCATGCCCGGCCGCATCGCTGCATTGCTCGTCGCGCCAGGTGTCAAAGTCGAGGCAAACCAGCCGGTTCTCGTCCTAGAAGCCATGAAGATGGAGCATATGCTGCGCGCCCCCAAAGCCGGGATCCTTAAGGAATTCAAGTTCCAGCTAGGCGATCATGTCAGCGAAGGCGTCGAACTCGCCACCTTCGAGACCGGACCGCCGCCAGACGGTGCCTCCTGAAATTTGGCCGGGTACTACCTAAATGAGGACCGGCGTGGCCGGAAACTCGCCCCGGAGAGGTTTGATCAACCATATTTTGGGCGCGATCCCATTCGCGCTTTTCCAGGAAATGTTCTAAGCAGATGCCCCTTGGACCGGGCGCCCGCCGGTCAAGCCTAGCCCGTTTTGCTCCCGCATATGGAATTCGAAGCAGCATGCGTAAGGTCGTTGGCGGCAAACTCCATGGCATCCGCGTCACGGAGGCAGATCTCGATTATCATGGCTCGATCACGCTCGATCCGGATCATTGCGAAGCCGCCGGATTCTTGCCGCTCGAATTCGTCGAGATCTGGAATAAGAATTCCGGAGCGCGGTTTTCAACCTATGTTATTCTAGGTGAACGCGGTTCGCGATGCTGCGTTGTCAATGGAGCCGCGGCGCGGACCTGTCAGCGTGGCGACGAACTCATCATCTGCAGTTCGATCTATCTGCCGGGCGAAAGTATCGCCGGTCTCAGTCCCGCCGTTGTGACCTTGGACGAGGATAATAATGTCGTTGAAACCTTGCGCTATTGCGTCAGCCGGGATAGCGCGGGACGCTATGAGTTCGCGATCCTCAATGAAGAGGGCACGCGGCTCAGGGTTCCGCTGCGCTCCGATTCCAAGAGCCGCAAATTTTAATCGGGCTGGTGGGCCAATGGCCTTCGCGAGGTTTGCAAATTAAGAAATGACCTTAGCTTGGTCACCCCCGGCTCGCAACACGGCGGCTCGATCTTGACTCTTTTTTTCGCGCGCTCCCATATAACGGATGCAATGTTCGCCATATCGAACGATCGGCAGAGCTGTGCAATTCGTTCCGGCAAGTAAAGCGGCGGGTCTTCGCGAGGTCGATGCGCCGCGGAGTCTCGTTGCGCATTTTGGCGCCGATACTCCGCTTAAGATGGATGCCGGGGTCTCGCTCAGCCCACTGACGATCGCCTATCAAACCTATGGCGAGCTCAACGCCGACAAGTCGAACGCCATTTTAGTCTGCCATGCCCTGACCGGCGACCAGCATGTCGCCAATCAACATCCAATCACCGGTAAACCCGGCTGGTGGCCCACCATGGTCGGCCCAAACCGGCCAATCGATACCAACCGCTATTTTGTCATTGCATCAAACGTTGTCGGCGGCTGCATGGGCACCACCGGGCCCGCCTCGCTCAATCCGGCAACCGGCCGGCCCTATGGCCTCGATCTTCCAATCGTCACGATCAAGGACATGGTTTTCGCGCAAGCCATGCTGATCGACGGTCTCGGCATCGCCACGCTGTTTTGCGTCGCCGGCGGTTCAATGGGCGGCATGCAGGTCTTA
>DATBYR010000194.1:0-3745 GCA_036513565.1 Methylocella sp.
GAGATTGGTCTTGCCGCAGGCGCTGGGGAAGGCGGCGCCGAGATAGGTTTTCTCGCCGTTCGGGGCTTGGATGCCCATGATCAGCATGTGCTCGGCGAGCCAGCCTTCATCGCGCGCCATGACCGAGGCGATGCGCAGCGCAAGACACTTTTTCCCGAGGAGAGCATTGCCGCCATAGCCGGAGCCGTAGGACCAGATCTCGTAGGTCTCGGGGAAATGCACGATGTATTTGCGGTTGATGTCCCCTTCGCACGGCCACGGCACGTCCTTCTGTCCTGGTTTGAGCGGCGCGCCCACCGAGTGCGCGCACGGAATGAAGAAGCCGTCGCTGCCGAGCGCATCGAGCACCGCCTTTCCCATGCGTGTCATGATCCGCATATTGACGACGACATAGGGGCTATCGGAGAGCTGCACGCCGATCTTGGCAATGGGCGAGCCGATCGACCCCATGCTGAATGGGATGACGTACATCGTACGGCCGGCCATGCAGCCGTCGAACAACCCGCGCAAGGTCGCGCGCATGTCAGCCGGTGGCGCCCAGTTGTTGGTGGGGCCGGCGTCGTCCTTGTTGGTTGAGCAAATGAATGTCCGGTCCTCGACCCGGCCCACGTCGGACGGGTGCGAACGGGCCAAATAGGAATTTGGACGTTTCTTCGGATTGAGGCGTATGAACGTACCGGCGTCGACCATCATCTGACACAACCGGTCGTACTCCTCCTGGCTTCCATTAGCCCAGACGACCTGGTGGGGCTTGCACAGCGCCGCCATTTCGCCAACCCAGTCGCGCAGCTTGCCGTTGGTTGTCGGACTGTTCACGTTAGCACCCATTTACTTTCCCTCCTGAAGTTTCGTGCCCACACACGCCGCGAAACTCAAGGTTTAATATACGACACTTGGCGGCTCGGCTAGATGTGATGTCGCGATAGGTTGTTTGCTGGGATCCTTGAGATAGGGGGTATCCGTTGATACCGGAGTGAGGCCGATGATAATTGTAATGGGGGAGGAAAGGCAACAGTGCGGCGGCCGGTCCGGATTAATGGTTGGAGGGTCCGGCATCGCCCTCCGCCGGCCATTCCCAACAGGCTTCGCCCGCCCGGCGGCTTCTTTTCATAGCCGGTGATCGCGATCCTGGGTCCAAGGGCGGACATGCGGCTCAGCCGTTTGGCCTTTGCGATACCGGCCACCGGGCCAAGGGAAAGCCCGGCCTCGCGGGCGATCTTCCCGACCGGCTGACCGGCCCGGCGCGGGGGATCGACGCGATCTGATTTCCTGGGACATGCCTGCTGCCAGACGCTCAACCATCATCCGTGAACCGATTTAATCTATCATGAGTCCTACCTAGCGGCGGATCAGGGGCTCGAACGGCGCTTGCGACGGCGGCGAATATGGCAAGCCATGCCTGTTTCAGATCGAGTAGTCCTCGTCGAAGAACTTTGTGTTGCGCAGCCTTATGAACACTCTGTCATCCGGTTTTAGCCCGAGGTCCTTGTAAGCTTGCGCGGGCAGAGCCGCATCGACGACCGCTTCATCGTCGATGCGGGCGAGTTCGACATTGACCGAGGAACCGGCGAAGGCGATATGATTGATTCTGGCGGCGATGCCAAAGCCGTCGGAATTGTCACGCCTTATTTCGATGTCGTGCGGACGCACGAAAGTCACGCTGGTGGCATCCGCCGGACTGGCCGCCACGGCATCGCCGGCATTTGTCTTGCGGGCATGGAAAAGATTGTAACTGCCCAAAAACCCGAAGACGAACGGATTGGCCGGGTTGTCGTAGATTGCTTCCGGCGAGGCGAATTGCTCGATTCTGCCTTCGTTCATTACCGCAACCCTATCCGACACCTCGAGCGCCTCTTCCTGGTCGTGGGTGACAAGGACGGTCGTCACGTGGATCCTGCGGTGCAATTTGCGTAGCCAGCGCCTCAGCTCGCGGCGGACGGTCGCGTCGAGGGCGCCAAAAGGTTCGTCGAGCAGAAGGACGCGAGGCTCGACCGCGAGTGCACGGGCCAGGGCAATGCGCTGCCGCTGCCCGCCGGAAAGCTGGGATGGATAGCGCGGCGCGAAGTTTTGCAGCTGAACGAGTTGCAATAACTCACCTACCTTGGCGCGGATTTCCGCCTCCTTGGGCCGCAGGCGCCAGGGCTTCGCGCGCAGCCCGAAGGCGACGTTCTCGAAAACGCTCATGTGCTTGAACAGCGCATAGTGTTGGAAGACAAAGCCGATGCGCCGTTTGCCGGCCTCCTGAGCGGAAACGTCGCGGCCGTCGAAGAGAATCGGCCCGCTGCCGGGGTCGGCGGCTTCGATGCCCGCGATCACCCGCAAAAGGGTCGTCTTGCCGGAGCCGCTCGGCCCGAGAAGGGCGACGAGTTCGCCGGTCTCGACCTTGAGGCTAACATTGTCGAGCGCCTTGAACTGATTGAAGGTCTTGTTGAGCCCGCGAACCTCGATGCTCATGGTATCCCTTCTTCCTCTACCTGGCGCGTTTCACTCTTGCCGGTTTGGCGCTCAACGATGGTCTGGACGATCAGAGTGACGATCGCCAGAAAGGCAAGCAATGACGAGACGGTAAACGCTGCCTGGTTGTTGTATTCGTTCCACAGTTTCTCGATGCGCAGCGGCATTGTGTCATTGGAGTCGATGTGTCCAGAGACCACCGAGACCGCGCCGAATTCGCCAAAGACGCGCGCCGTGCAGAGGATTACGCCGTAAAGTAACGCCCATTTTACATTGGGCAAGGTGACCTTCCGGAACGTGCGCCAGCCCGAGGCGCCAAGCGAGAGGGCCGCCACCTCTTCGCCGGACCCCTGGGCTGCCATGAGCGGAATCAACGAGCGCGCGACAAAGGGAAAGGTGACAAAGATCGACGCGAGCACGATCGCCAACGGCGTAAAAATGATGCCAGTGAAGCTTCTGGTGAAGGCGAGCGGCCACCAATCCTGCGCAAAGCCACGCCAATGCAGCGAGAAAGGGTCGGGCCAAGTCCAGCTCGAAGCCCACCCGCCGAGCACGCCGCCGCGGCCAAGCAGCAGGACGAAGATGAGGCCCGCGATGACCGGCGACACCGAAAAAGGCAGGTCGATCAGCGCGATCAAAAAGGAGCGGCCCTTGAACCGGAATTTTGTCACCGACCATGCGGCCGCAAGCCCGAAGACGATGTTGAGGGGAACGACGATGGCCGCGATGGCCGCGGTCAGCCGGATCGAGCTCCAAGTCTTCTCGGCCTGACCGCGCTCCGCCGCGAGTTTGCGCCGCTCGGCCGGGCTTAGGCGCACACCCTCGGGCGGACTGGCCACATGCAATACGCGGACACAGGCGTCAACCCCCTTGGCAAGAGCCTGGGCGAAGACGTTCACCACCGGGATCACGATGAAGAGGGTGAGAAAGATGACCGTCGTCGCGACCATGACGCGGCGGATGAGCGGATGGCCCGGCGGGGGCGGGTTCCCGGACGCTCCGGTCGTCGTTTGGGCCGCCAGCGCTTCCGCCATGAACCAGTCCTCGTTTCAAAAATGCGATCGATGCGGGTGGAACTGCGCGCATTGCCTCACGCCGGCCGTTCGCGACGGCCGGTCCACCATTCGAGGCCATTGATCGCGAGCAACACAAGGAGCGAGAAGAAAAGCAAAACGATGCCAATCGCGGTCGCTTCCGAGGTCCGGAAATCATCGAGCTTGGTGACGATCTGCAAGGGCGCGATCTGCGACTTGCCAGGAATATTTCCGGCGATGAAGATCACCGAACCATA
>DATBYR010000195.1:0-23359 GCA_036513565.1 Methylocella sp.
TCGACGGCATTTTCATTTTCCCATCCCCGGCCGCCGATCAAGACAAGTTTTGGCGCCGCGGCGCCATCGCGGCGCACGAGTTCCCGCCACACATGCAAAAGCATAAGATGGTTCTTGCGCGGCTCGATGGTCCCGCAAGTCACGAAATAAGGATTATCCGCCAACGCTGGATCCACCGGGTCGCGCCGCCAAAAGATCGGCGCGACGGGAGCAGGCGCAACAAGAATCGGCATGCCGGTGCGGCCAAGTGACGCCAAATGGTGCTTGAGTGCGGCTTTCACGACCTCCGTCGTCACGATCGCCCCGGCGCCGAAACGCGCCAGATTGATCAGCCGGCGCAGATGACGTTCGTACTCGGCTTTACGGAAATACTCAGGGGTCTCAATCGGCAGCAAATCGTGAATGAAGAAGACGGCTTTGACATCAGGACGCTCCTTCAGCCAGGAGAAATAGCGCGCGATCCAGAGCGGAAATTGACTGACGTTGAGATAACGCGCGCCCTCCGGCAGAGCGGCGGCAGGAGAGCGGCCGAGGGGAAGGCCGTGCCGGCCGATCCATCGCAAAACTCCGGCCGTGCGATGGGGACGTCCCCACGCAATCCGGTGTACCGCGGGGGATGGCGCGGCCTCACCCCGGATCCAAGCGGTAATCCTGCGATAGCCTTCATCTTGTTCAGGCTTGTCTTCTTCGCCCCAATGAATGGAAATCCCATCCACCACATCACGCGCCGCCGCGGCCGCAATCGCGCGCGGCCCGAGCGGTGTCATCATGATTGCTAATCGGTCTTGCCGCGCGGCGTCGAGAAAATGGCGGGCGAATGCGAAGTCAATCCGGTCGATCCCATTTGGCGTAAGGTTCAGCACGCGCGTGGCGAGCCTCGTAATGTCGAACGCAACGGGGACAACCATCATTGGGCCTTCAGGCGCGCGCGCCGGACGGGAAAACGGCTTACAAGCAATTCTTGAAAAAGAAAGGCCCTTGTTGCCCGGAGAAAACCCGCCTGCCCAAATTGAGACAAAGAGCTTGCGCGGCTCCAGTCTTCATGAAAGCTCACATTTGAAGCATGATCGTGCAAGTTGTAACGATCATGCTTTTTCGTGCTCTGGGTTTCTATTTTGGAGAGTCCGTTTGTGGTCCGGTTTTGGCGAAATTCGTCAAACCGACCCGCTACTGTCGTAGCGCCGGACCACCGTCTCCTTCGCCGGAATGCCCTAGCGCAAAATCTGGGTAAGCCCGCGGCTCCGATCCTCAACGAGGACGGTCAGTGTTTCCAGGGCCGCGGGATCGATTCCCTTGCCGAGATGGCGCTCCGTGAGACCTTGCGCGATGGACTCTTCTTCACTCGTCGGGTTAATGCAAAGCCCGAGAAGGTGGTCGGCCAACTCCATGACGGTGAATCCGCTCGCCGGCGTCGAGAGCGGAGCCTCGAATGTCAAGCGCTCCTCCAAAGTGGCCGCCAACTCAACCGCCATCAGAGAATCGAGGCCAATATCGGCAAGCGGCTTGCCGCGGTTCAAATTCTCTTGCGGGAGCCGCAAAATATGGGCGATTTCTTCGACGATCACGCCGATGATTTCCTTGCGCGCTTCTTCTAGGGGGAGCGTCGCGACCAGGGCGCGGATGTCCACCTTGCCACGATTGTCGGCGCCAGCCGCCTCGTCCGCGCGAACGAGCCTGCTAAACGTCGGCGATTGCAGCAGCGGCAAATGGGCGCGCGCGGTCGACCAGTTCATCTCGCTAATGATGATGACGGCCTCCTCGGGGGCCGTGCCCGGACCCGCCAGGGCTTCCGCCATAAGGTTGAGGGCATCGCGGGCGATCATCGGCTTGACCCCCGCGCGGCTCGCAAGCATGTCCTTGATAAGGCGGTTTCGCGCCAGCAAGCCCACGTCGTCTATCCCTCCAAAGGCAACGGCGAGCGCCGGGCAGCCGGCCGCTCTTCTTTGCCGCGCGAGCCCTTCGAGGAAGCCATTGGCCGCGACATAGCTGCCTTGACCGGGATTGCCGATCGCCGTGGTCGCCGAGGAGAACAGAACGAAATAGTCAAGCGGCAGATCTCGGGTAAGCCGGTCGAGATTTTCGGCGCCCGTCACTTTCGGCGCCAACACTTTTTTCAGCCGTTCGGCATCGAGATTGGCGATAAGAGCATCGTCGAGCACCATTGCGGAATGAAACACTCCGGCAAGCGGCGGCATGGTACGGGCAATCTTCCGAACGAGCTTCTCGACCGCGGCCGCGTCGGCGACATCGAGCGCCTCGGCGTGGACGGTTACACCGCTCGCCGCGAGACCGGCGAGCGCCTCCCGCGCCTCGGGGCTCGCCGCGCCGCTCCGCCCGGCAAGGACGAGATGCCGCGCGCCGCGCTCGGCAAGCCAGCGCGC
Source organism: Methylocella sp. (assembly GCA_036513565.1). Taxonomy (GTDB): domain Bacteria; phylum Pseudomonadota; class Alphaproteobacteria; order Rhizobiales; family Beijerinckiaceae; genus Methylocapsa. The sequence goes on from DATBYR010000195.1 coordinate 2,382, forward strand.
CGTCGCCAGACCGAATCCGCCGCAACCTCCGGTGACAAGATGCGTCTTGTCCGGCACGGGCTTGAACCGCCGGCGCGGCACCATTCCAAGCTCACTTGCCTCGGGCGGCGTGATGACGATTTTGCCGACATGGCCGGACTGCTGCATGAGCCGCATCGCGTCGATGAATTCGCGCGCCATGAAGGCACGATACGGCAATGGGGAGAATTCGCCTTCCGCGATAAGTTCGATGACTTCCTTGAACAACTGTCGGCCTTTGTCCGGTTGCGCGAGCATGAGCTGGTCGAGATCGACGCCGAAGTAGGTAAGGTTATTGCGGAAAGGGCGCAAACCGATATGGGTATTCGCCAGAAAGTCGCGCTTGCCGAGTTCCACGAAACGGCCGAACGGTGCAAGCAACCCGACCGTAAGCTCCATCGCCTCGCCCGAAAGGCTGTTGAGCACGACCGCCACGCCGCCGCCCGTCACCCGGCGCACGCCATCGACGAAACCGTGGGCGCGCGCGTCAAAGACGTGCTCGGCGCCGAGCGCCGCGGCGAGATCGCGTTTTTCAACCGAACTCGCGGTCGCGATGACCCGCGCGCCGCGCCAACGAGCGACCTGCAAAGCCGCGAGACCGACGCCTCCCGCCCCGCCATGGATAAGAACCCATTCGCCGCGGGTGAGACGGGCACAAGTGACCAGACCATAATAGGCGGTGAGAAAGGCGACCGGAATGGTGACGGCGGCTTCGAGCGGCAGGCCGGCCGGGACTCTCGCCACCGTCCTTGTGTCCACGGTGACATGTGTGGCGAACGCTCCCCCGGCAATCGCGACAACGGCGTCACCGGGATTGAGATCCTCGACATTCGCTCCCGTCGCGACGATATGGCCCGCGCATTCAAGGCCGAGGGCCGGACCGGCTAACCCATCTTCGAGCATTTCGTCCGGCAGCACCGAAAGCCCCCACATCACGTCACGGAAGTTAAGGCCGGTTGCCGCGACGGCAATTTCCACTTGCCGAGGTCCAGGCGGTCGACGCTCGATCGGCATCCAGCGGATGCGGTCGAGTCCGGTCCCCTCGCCCTTTTCGAGCCGGCTCGCGGGAGCAGGCGGCTCTTGCGCCGCCATCGCCACGGAATCGCGTGCTTGCAAACGCACTACCCTGGTGGAATGCGCGTCGAGAATAATTTCCGTCTCGGCCGTCCCGGAAAGAATGATGTCGGCCAGCCGCCGCGCTTTGACGCGTGCTGGTAAGCCGGGGTCGAGATCGACCCGCCGCACGTCAAGCGTCGGAAATTCGTTGGCGAAGCTGCGTGTAAAGGCCCAAAATCCGGTCTCGACGGGAGCCGCCGAGCCCGGCGCGGCGCGCAGCGCGCCGGGGCTTTCGATCCAAAGCCGCCGCTTGTGTTTTCCGAGGTGCGCCGCGCAGTTCTTGAGAGTCAGGCATCGCTCGGCAAGATGCTCGGCGGATGTCGCGCCGCCCGTCATGACCGGCGCGAGAAAGACGATCGTGTCGGCATCCGCGAACGGGAGCTGTTCGAACGCGCGCTCATCTTCGATCGTGCAAGCAACCCCGGCGGCCGCTAGCAAGCTCGAAAGCGTGCCGGCGGTTTCCACCTGTTGCCGGTCGCTGCCGCTGGCGATCACCACCTTAGCCGGAAGATTTCGCCGCCCGGCCAATGCCGGCATCTGTCCGGCGACGAGAAGCGCCGGACCGGCCGCGGTCCCGATGGTCTTGACCGCGACGCCGCGCAGGGGCGTGGCCGCGAACCGCGCCGCCCAATCGGACAGCGGGAAAACCGATTCTTCCTCGGCCTCGGTGCCAAAAACCCAGTCGCCGAGGAGACCAAAAACAACATCACGGAATAGCGAGGGTGCCGGCTCGATCGCGGCCAGCAAGGCGTCAGGTGCCATCGTTTCGACGAGCCGCGCGAGCCGCGCGGCGTCCGGTGCGACCCGGTGCAGGGCATCCGCCGCGATGATGAGATCGAAGGCGCCACCGGTTAGATTTTCGAGGCCGTCCGCAAAGCAAATCCCTGGCTCCCGCGTGAAAGCCAGGCGAGCGAGTTCGAGACGCCGGGGACTGGGATCGACGATCGTCAGTCGTCCGCCGTGCGTATTTGCCAGTGCCGCCGCGTGCCACGACAGAGGCCCATGGCCGATCTGGAGGACCCTTAGCGCCCGGTCGCGCGGCCAGGATGCCTCCAAGCGGCGCAAGAGTTCGGCAAGGAGCCTCGCCGCCGCGATGACCGAGACCGAGCCGATTTCGAACGCCTCAATCATGGCGCCGGTTTTCGGGGCGATCTCGCTTTCACCCCCCGCCAGAGCCTCCATCACGGCGCTGGAGCGAGCAGCCAGCAGAAGCTCGGCGGACCGGCGCGGGTAATCCTCGGCGATACTCCGTAAAATGTCGCTTGGGGCGGGAAGAGGGAAGGCGTCCGCCAAAACGAACAACTCGCCATCGGAACGGACAAGGCCGCTCTTTTCGAGCGCAACCAGCAAATTGACGAGCCACCCGCGCCGCGCCGCGGGGAAGCGCCCGGCCGCGATCAGCCGGTCCGGGACGATCGCGCCGTCTACCGCCAGCGCACGGGCGAGACGGTGGGCGGCCGCGGTCGCCCACCCCTCGATCAACATCAAATCCGGCGGCAAGGTTTCCCCGGCGGCCGCCGCCTCTGGGATCGCCGCCTTGACCAGCAGATCGAGCGAGAGCGGCGGATCATGCGGGATCGCTGTCGGCTCGTCGGCGAGGATCGCGGCTGGCACGAGAGAATGGCTGGCGAGAGCGCCCGCCCCGCGCGGACGCACCGCTTGGTAGCGCACGGCTTGCAACGTCGCGATCAGGCCGCCGTCGTCGTCGATCAGCGCAAAATCGGCGACGATGGCCCGCGCGTCGTGGCGGCGGACGTCGATCCGCGCCCGCGCGATCGCGGCGCCGGGTTTTTCCAGCCTTATCTCGCCGAAACGGATAGGCAAGTAGGCAGCCGGCCGGCGGCTCGAAGAATTGCCCGCAAAGAGCAGGATCAAACCGTGGAAACACGCATCAAGGCGGCCCGGATCGAGACCATACTCCGGGATCGCCTCCGCCGCGACCAGATCAACGAGGATGACATCTTCGCCGATCCGCGAGGCGGCCAAGACTTGTTGGTAGGCGGGACCGAATTCGAGGCCAGAACGCCGCGCGGCCGCGTAGAGATCGCCGCCGGAAACAGGCTTTGCGTTCGGCCTCGGGATCGTCGGGACGGCGGCGGGTGGCGCGGGCGTAAAGATGACTTTGGCCTTGGCATGACCGACCCAGGGAGCGTCGCTCAACCGCGCCCGGCTCATGATCTCGATCGTGCCCGTGACCGGGGCTGCCCGGCATAGGATCTCGCGCGACCCGTTCGGGGAAAACATCATCGGTTGGGCGATTTCGAGGTCGTTGATCGTCGCGGTTTGCGCGCCCGCCCAATCGCGCGCGACCGCGAGCGCCATTTCGGCGAAGGCGGCACCGGGAAGAAGCACCTGACCGTCGATGCGATGATCGGCGAGGCCGGGCACCAGCAACGGGTCGAGCTGCGCGCGCCATTCGAGCGAATCGGACGAATGACGCGCGCCGATGAGCGGATGCGATGGACACACGCTGACCCATCCCGTCGATTCGGAGGTTTCCGCCAGCCGGTAGGGCTTGCGCCGCCACGGATAGGCGGGCAGGTTGGACACCGGGCCTGGATCGTCGCCGAACGCGATATGTGCATCGGTTCGCGCGCCAAGCGATAAGGCGAGCGCAACCGCGTGGCGGAACGGGTCGCCGGTGATTGGCTTTTGCTCATGCATGTCGAGGGTGGCAATCGGCGACTCCGATTGCTCGGCAATCTTTCTAAGATCGGAGAGCAGCACCGGGCCAGGCCCGATCTCGACAAAAACCCGCGCCCCGAGGCGCATGGCGACCTGCACGCCTTCCATGAAGCGCACCGGCTCGCGGACATTGCGCCACCAATATCTTGCGTCGAGGCCAGGACCGGAAATAACGGCGGTGTCCACCGTCGATAGAAAACTCGCCCGGCTCGCTCCTGGCCGCAGCCCGTCGAGATCGGCAAGGAAGGGCGCCTCGACAGGCGCCATGAGATCGCTGTGGAACGGGTAGGCGAGATCGAGGCGGCGCATGCGCGCTTTAAGGGCGCGGCCCATCTTGGCGGCTTGATCCAAAGCGAGATGGGGGCCGGCGACCGTGAAGCTGCGAGGTGAATTATGCGCCGCTATTGCCAGCCCGGGCGTCTTGCGGACCAACATCTCGATCACCTCGAGCGGGCCAAAGACAGCGGCCATGCCGCCGGCGCCGCGGACGATCTCCTGGTGGAGGCTGCGGAAATAAATCACCCGGACAGCGCTTTCGAGGTCAAGAACGCCCGCGGCCTCCGCGGCGGCGATTTCGCCCATGCTGTGGCCGAGGACGATAGCCGGGGCGAGACCGAGCTCCGCGAGGCAACGCGTCGCCGCAACCTGGATCGCGAATATGAGCGGTTGGGCGACGCTGGTCTTTTTGAGGCGCGTGGCGAGACCGGAACTAAACATTGTTTCGGCGAGGGACCAGCCTGCTAGGCCCAGGAAAATGCGGTCGATCGCATTGAATTGCGCACGGAAAACTGGGTTCGCCTCATAGGCGGCCCGGCCCATGCCCGGCCATTGGCCGCCATTGCCTGAAAACACGAATGCGACCGGCGCGGAGCGCTCAACCGCCGTGCCGGTGATTGCGGCCGAGTCCACGGCATTCTTGCCGCCCGCTTGGTCCAGGGCCTGAATCAAAGCCTTGGGCTCGTCAAACGGGATCGCTAGTCTTTCGGAATGGAGTTCACGCCGATGGCCGGTCGCGGCGACGACCCGCTGCGTTTCCTCGACGCCGGCGCGGGCGAGCCGAACGGAATATTGGCGCGCAAGGTCCGCCAAGCCATCCCGGCTTTGCGCGGAGAGCAGCAGAAACCGAGGCGCGATCGCCGGGATTTCCCGGTTCGCGACAGGTGGCGGGTCGGCGAGGATCACATGCGCATTCGTGCCGCCGAAGCCTAGCGAACTGATGCCGGCATAACGCACGCGGCCATTGCGAGGCAGCGCCAGAGGTGCGGCGCAGACCAAAAGGTTGAGATCAGCGAACGGAATGTCGGGATTTGGTTCATCGAAATGCAACGTGCGCGGCAATTCGTCGTGCTCGAGCGCCAGCATGGCCTTTAATACTCCAGCGAGGCCAGATGCCGGTTCGGTGTGGCCGATATTCGTCTTGATCGAACCTATCGGCAAAGGCCGGGTGCGCCGCTGGCCCAAAACTTCGCCGATTGCTGCCGCCTCGATTGGGTCACCGGCGCGTGTTCCCGTCCCATGCGCCTCGATGAAGGCGATCGCATCTGGATTAATGCCGTTCTTCAAATAGGCCCGTTCAAGGAGGGCGGCCTGATACGCCTTTGAGGGCAAGGAGATGCCGGTCGTGCGGCCGTCGGAATTGCTGTGCGAACCGGCAATCACCGCGTGGATGCGATCCGCGCTGGCGCGAGCGGCGCCGAGCGCGCGCAGGACGAGGACTACTCCGCCTTCGGCACGAACATAGCCGTCGGCTTGCGCGGAAAATGTCCGGCAAAGTCCTGTTGGCGACAGCATCGTGGCCTGTGAGAAGCTGATGAAGCCGAACGGACTGGCCAGTATGTTCACGCCGCCGACAATCGCCGTGTCGATCCTGCCGGATTGGATCGCCGCGACCGCCGCATCCAATGCGACGAGCGACGAGGAGCATGCCGTATCGACCGTGAAGCTAGGCCCATGGAGGTCGAAAACGTAGGAAATCCGGTTTGATAAAATGGCCAGCGAATTGCCGGTGGCGAAATAGGCATCCGCGGCGGCCGCGTCATGCAGCCTGAGGTTGCCATAATCGAGCGTCGAGCCGCCGACGAACACGCCGGTTTCCTCTCCGGCAAAGTCCGACGGACGAATCCCGGCATCTTCGAGAGCTTCCCAAGTGAGTTCGAGCAGCAGTCGCTGCTGCGGGTCCATTTGTTCGGCCTCGCGCGGGGAAATGCCGAAAACGGCGGGATCGAAGCCCCAGACATCGTCCAAAACGCCCGCCGCCCAGGTGTAACTGCGGCCCCGCTCTTTCGGACGCGGATGGGCCAGCCGTTCCAACGGCCATCGATCCGGCGGGATACTGGAAACCGTGCATCGGCCCGCCGAAAGCAAATCCCAAAGCGCCCCGGCGGAGTTGGCGCCGGGCAGTCTGCACGCGCGCCCAATAACCGCGATTTCCAACCCCTCCAAATTGGCCAGTGCTGGGCGACCGCTCCGATGTTTTCTCATAATCCTGCCTGATTTATAATGGCTAATTCGAAGCCAGCAGCGTCGACTCCCACATGATCGCGAAAATCTTTCCGTGATATGTTAACTTGTCATATAGCCGCGAATGCGCTTTGCCTAGAGCTATGGAAGCAAATCCGCTGGAAAACCGTCACGGGAGATTGAGAATCAATAATTTGCGCCGCCCGGCGGGGACTTCATACGGTTAACCAACATATAACAATTCAAAGGCCAACATGTATAATGTATTTTTGTTGTTGACAGGAACATTCCCGTATTTGATGGCCTTATCATGGCAAATGTAAGTTATTCACAGACAATCGAAGGATTCCGCAATGATGAGATATGTTTTATTAATTTCCGTATCTGTTTTAATTTCGAAGGTGGTGTCTCTACTTCAACCACGCACGATGTTATATTCTTCCACGTTTGCTTTTGCTGGTTGGCAAACGGGGCTTTCGCGGTAAAAACAAACGATGGGATCAACTTCCAGCTTCTCGGCATATCCTCGAATTTTGCTGAAAATGTCTGGTTTGACCCGGGTCTCTTAGAGCCGAGCGGTACCGAGGAACGGTGTTAGAAAGACTGCAAAAGTCCGCTGCCCGAAAGCTACCGAGGCCGCGCTTCGGCGCGCAAGCACGCGACCCGCGCGTGAGCCTATGGTTTTCGATCGAGAGCTTGAACCGACTTGCCACGAAGGCCGGGCACAGCTTGCATAAACCCAGTTATCCGGGGACCGTCGCAGCGGCAGCGACGACCGCGACTGACCCGCGATCGTCTTGGCTTTGGCGCAGCTTTATTGTCGTTGTCCTCGCCCCCTTAGTCACGAGTTGCGTTTATTTTGGGTTCCTCGCTTCCGATCAGTTCGGGTCCGAGACGCGCTTCGCCGTGAGAGGCGCGACGGAGCTGCTTCCCGGCAGCGACGTCCTGGCGGCTTCGGGATTGGGCATTTTGACATCCCTCAATTCCAATCAGGATGTCTATATCGTCGCCGATTATATCGATAGCCGTTCGATGGTCGACGATCTCTCAAAGGAGATCGATCTGGGGGCCATATATAGCAAGCCGGGGATCGACTGGTGGGCGCGGTTCTTTCGTTCGGGAGCGGCAGAGGACCTGCTTCGCTATTGGCGCGCCATGATCCAAACGTCGGTGGAGGCCGCTTCGGGCATCGTAACGGTCACCGTCAAGACATTTTCCCGCGAGGATTCAGTGCGCGTCGCCACTGCCATTCGCGCGCGATGCGACATCGTTGCAAATCAGCTTCTGAATCGGGTGCGGCACGATGCGACCGAGCGCGCCAAGGCCGAGGTGAAGACCGCGATGGCGCAACTTTCCGCGCGCCAGGCGAGTCTCGAACAGTTCCGGAACGTGCGGATGCAGATCGATCCGCTTGCCCTGGCGCGATCTCTGGGCGAGACGATCACGACATTGCGGCGCGATCGCATCGGCGTTGAAGTGAAGTTGGATACAGCAAAGGCTTCGCTTGGTTCCGATGCGCCGCAATTCAATATGCTCGCGGCAAATCGGCAGATCCTTTCCGATCAGATCGCGGCGCTCGAAGCGAGGATCACGGGCGCCAATCTCAATTCACCGACCGTTTCCGCCGCGCTCGCCGAATATGATAAACTGGACGTCGAAAAGAGCCTTGCCGAGCAAGCCGCCGTGCTCGCGGAGAGGATATTGGACAACACAAAGGTGGACGCCAACCGCCATCATATCTACCTCGTCGCCATTGAAGAACCCACGGTACCGCAAAGCCCGATCGCTCCGAGGCGAGCATACATGATTTTGATAATATCGCTGGGCGCGCTGAGCTTCTGGTCGCTCGTAGTGGTGATCGCCGCCAACGTGCGCGACCACTCCATATGAAGAACAAGGTAACGGCCGGGGTTCGGGCGGTATTCCGATGAACGAAGCGCATCTCGCGGCCAGGCCCCCCGATCGGTTCCCGGCGGACCCGTCAGGCAAGACCGGGCTAGATCATTTTGCCGTGAGGGAAGATCTCCGCCGCTCCTCCGTCCCGATCGATCAGTTCGGATCGTGGCGAATGTACGGTTTGTCGTTCGCCCTCCTGGTCGTACTGCCCATATTGTGCACGGCGATCTACTACGGTCTCATTGCCGCCGGGAAATATAGCGTGGAATTTCGATTTAGCGTTAGATCGGCGACGGAGCTCGTCGCGGACGAGGACAATATCGCGCTGCTGATCAAGGCTGGCAAATCCGGGACACACGATATCGGGCGTCTCCCCTACATGGCCGCGGACTATCTGCGAAGCCGCAATGTCGTCAGGGAACTCGATCGGGACGGTTGGTTGCGGGCGGTATTTTCGCGCGATCAGGCGGATTGGCTGTCTCGCTTCGATCCAACGAAGAGCGACGACGATCTCTGGCTTTATTGGCGGGATATGATAAGCGTCAACGTTGACCGCGTCTCGGGGCTCGTACTCGTGCGGGTCCTGGCCTTCAACCCCGAAGATGCGCTCGCCCTCGCTCGCGTGACCTCGGATTCCGCCGAAAAGATGATCGACAGTGTCGCGATGCGGGAGCGCCAGGACGCGCTGTTTTTGGCCGACCAGGAATTGGAACGCGCGAGCCTCCGTTATTCGGCGGCGCTCACGGCTTTGCGTGATGTGCGCAACCAGGAGGGAACCGTCGATCCGGAACGAACGATAAAGAGCTCCGCGGACACCTTATTGGGCGTCATGCGTGAGAAATTGTCTCTGGAACGCGACCGCGACGCCAACCTCAAGGTTTTGTCCGCCGACGCGCCTCAACAAAAAGTTCTTTCCGATCAGATCCGGGCGCTCGGGTCCCAGGTCGCTTCGCTGACCGAGGCTCTCACGAGTCATCGGAAGAACGCCAAGACCGTGGCTCAATCCATCGCGCAATTCGAAAAGCAGGAGCTGGAAGCCCGCTTCTCGAAACGTCTTCTGGAGGTCGCTCAGGCCTCTTACGAACGCGCGCGTCAGGAGTCCGAGCGGCAGCATGTCTATTTTGCGCTTTTCGTCGAACCAAAGAAACCGGAAAGCGCCGAATATCCGCGCCGCGCGCGATCGGTCGCTTTCGCCGGGATATGCGCATTCTCGCTGTGGAGCGTCGTGATCCTCACGATCGCGGGGATTAGGGATCACAAAATCGAACGTTGAACGGTGGTGATCGCGGATACCGCGCGGGCACCGCGAACGGGAACGCGGACGGCGATGTTATTCAGTATCGACGAGGACACCGGTTCCCGGATCGTCGGTTGGGTCATGCCCGACAATCCGGCGACGACCCCGAAGGTCGTTATCCATCTCGGTCCACAAGATCATGTCGTTATAGACGCCTTTGTGGTGCGTCCACTGCTGAGGGAACAAGGCCTCCACAATACTGGCGTTTGCGGCTTCGTGGTGGATGAAAATAATTGCCCCGGAGTGACCGCCGCGGGACAATTGGAAATCAAGGATGCCGAGAACCAAATCCTCATCTACCGGCGCCGAAATGACGCGCAATTCATTGACCAGAAATTCTTGCGGGTTGAGACCCAATTGTTTCGCTCACACAGTCTGGACGCTGCGCTGATCGCGCGGTTTCACATGACCTATAAATCCTTGGAGCTGCTTCCCGAAGAAACCACAAGGTCAATATTTGCGATTTCGTTCACGAACTCCCTTTTCGCATCCGGCCGCATTTTTTGGCGGGTGTGGGAGCCGATGGTCCGCGATCGTAACTTCAAGGCCGGGATTCTGTTGCGTGACCCGTTCGAGGAGCTGTCCGAACGGCTGTTGATCTTGAAGTGGGCATCGCTTTCCGGCGCGAACTCGACGGCCGCCGTCTTTGGACAAGCCGTTCAGCTCTGCGCGAAGACGTTTTGTAATGTCAATCTCGGCGATGTGACCGCGCTGCACGATCTGCTGTCGCGCCCCTCCGACGAGTTGCGCGCCGTTCTGTACAATCCATTCGTCTATCAACTGGCGGCCCCAAACGCCTTCGATCCTCCGCGGACACCGGAAACCGCCGCCGCGCTCGATTCGCTGGCGGAGATGGACGCGGTTGGTTTGCGCGACGACGCGGGCGCGTTCCTCCGTCTTGTCGCCGCCGTACTGGACCTGCCGGGTCAGCTACCCGGCATTTCGCCGTGCACAAGTCAGACAGTGATTGGCCTTGCGGAAATATTGCGTGAAATGGGCCCGGCGCGCGCCTTGATCGAAAAAGACCTCGAAGTTTATTCCGAGGTGGCCCGGGTTCTTGCGCCGCATCCGGCGAATCAATTGGGCTAGCAGGCTGTTGAAAAATTGCCGGATTTATTCGACAATGTCCAGCTCCAATCTTTTGTTTTTGAGCGGTTCGTCTTCATTCAAAGGAGCCATTTGATTGGGAAGCGCGTTGAAGGAAAAATTCAAGCGGATGGCCGACATCGATTGCGCGCCGCCAACGGCCCGCTTGGTCGCCGTTTCCGGCGTGGATGGGAACGCCGGAGACTATCTAGCCGCGAACGGGCGGCCGTGGCTGTCGATTGAACCCATTTCGATTTTTGCGCCCGGACGGTGGTTTCGGATGCGTTACAGGCTCGGGCTTTACGACCGGCCGGTGCGGCCGTTGGTGAGCTACCGGCGAGGCTCGGACGAGATCGGCTGGCATCTGCTGCCAGGCCCTGTTCTTGGGCGCGCGGATTGGTTTGCCATCGTGCCGGCGGAGGCCACCGCGGTGTGGATATCGCCCGTTTCCGAACCCGGCCGTTTTTGCTTTAACATCGAGGAGATCGAACCTTTATCAAGTCTCGCTTTGCTGCGCATGGGATTGGCCGGTAACAGAGGCCGATTCTTGAGCGCGGTCGGGACCTGGCTACTGGGCTGGCGGAATGAAGCCCAAGAAAATCTTCGCTGGTCCATTCAAGGCGCGCCCTTGACCGCATGGCCCGCCTATCGCGACAAGCTCTCGGTTGCCGCTCGTCTCGATGAATTCGAGCACCCGCGCTGCGACTGGGCGCGCACGCCGGCGGCAAGGCTGCTCGTTCGCCTCAAAACTGAGACCACGGTGGCGCGAATCGATGAAACCATCACGGCGCTTCGCGACCAACTCTACCCGCGCTGGACACTCACGGTTCTGGGAACCTCGGAGGACGCCGAGGTCAACGGCCGGCTCAATTCATGGCTGACCAAGGACGCCCGGCTTGCGGTGCGCGGCGAACGGATGGATCTTGATGGAGAAGACGCGGACTTTGTTGCTTTCGTGGAATTTGGAGATCGTCTCGCGCCCCATGCGCTCGCTTGTTTTGTCGAGGCTAGCCAGAGGGCGCCGGATGCTTTGGTGCTTTATTGCGACGAGGAGACTGCGACGGCGGATGGCCAGGCGCCAATATTCAAACCGGATTGGAGCGCCCATTTGCAGGCGGTGCGGCCATATGTTGGGCGATTGATGTTGACTAGGCTTAGCCATGCGCGCCGCCGGATTCGATTGGGAACAGGGCCGGCCAGCGAGACCATGTTTGTCCAAGACATCCTCCGCGATCTCGGGCGTCGAGACGTCCGCCATATCCGGCGTTTCCTCGTGCGGACAATACCGGGGCGCTGCAATGCGCAGGACGTAATATCGTCAAGCGCGCCGCGCCGCGCGCGGGCGCCGAAACCAAGCGTTACAATCGTGATGGCGACGCGCAACAATGAGGCGTTTTTGCGCCGGACGATTTCCGGCGTTTTGGAGAAAACACGGTTCGCACAGCTCGATCTCGTCATCGTCGACAATGGCAGCACCGATCCGCGTTCTCTGAGCCTGCTTCAATCGGCCGCCAAGGACTCGCGTGTCACGCTGCTGCGTGCTCCCGGGTCTTTCAATTTCGCGGCCTTGAGCAATTTCGGTGCCGCTCAGGCGCGGGGCGCCGTCATTGTTTTCTTGAATAACGACATGGAAATCATCGAGCCAGAATGGCTCCGCCAGCTTGCGGAACCGGCCATCGACCCAAAAGTTGGCGCTGTCGGATGCAAGCTCCTTTATCCGGACGGGCGAATTCAGCATGCCGGAGTAGTCGTTGGGCTTGGCGAGGGCGTGGGGCATTTCGATGCGGGGCTCCCCGATGGGGAGCAGGGTTGGCTCGGCCGCAATCGAATCGTGCACGAAGCATCTGCGGTCACCGGCGCGTGCCTTGCCGTGGAGCGGGCGAAATTCGTGGCGGCTGGCGGATTTGACGCCGTTCATCTCCCGGTCGAGTTCAACGACATAGACCTTTGTCTGCGGCTGGAGGAGCTCGGGTTCGCGACCATGTGGACACCGTTCGCGCGTATTGTTCATTTCGAATCGACAACCCGCGGCAAGGCGACTTTCCGGCGTCTCGACACGTACGCAGCCGAGCGCGCCTACTTCCGTCAACGCTGGTCCGATCGGCTGCGAGACGATCCTTTCTTTCATCCCGGTCTCTCGCTCGTCAGTTTATCGGCCGCCCTCGCGTGAGTGAAGGCGATTCGTTGCCTGGTTTGCAAAAAAAGAGCGTTATCTGGCGTCATGATCCCAGGGGCATTCGACGGGCGGCCGATTTCCGGCCATATTGAGCGGCGACATGGAACAGCAATGGACGGATCTGCCGTGAATCCCGAAGCAAAAAAGGCGCCGGCGTCGGCCGCCGCGAGGCCGGCCCGCGAAAGGACGGCCTTGCCGCCTGGGGCGCAATCCGCATCGTCAGAAAGGCCCGAGCTGTCCTATCCAACGGCTGGTGCCGGCGCGGAAGAATCGCCGGCGCGCGACGATTGGGCGGCGATCAACCGTACGCTTCTCATCTTGCAAGATCATTTAGCCGAACTCGATGCGCGGCTGGCGCGTCGCGATCCGTGGCTGCGGGCGGGCTCTTTGGCGCGAACTGGACTCTGCGGTCTGGCGAAGATTTTGCAGTTTCCCCGCAAACTTGAGGACGCGCGTTTTCGTAGCGAACGGCTCGTCATCGTGCGCAAGGTCAACGTTGCCGCCTTCGTCGGACATTTGCGGCGCTCATTCGGTCTTTTCCCGCCCGCCGTCTATCGAGTCGAGCCACGTCAAAGGCTCGCTCTTGCAAGCCGGCCGAGGGTTCTGCACGCGATCGCGAATGTCTGGGTCGGAGGCTCAACGCAGATGATCGTCGATCTTCACAACCATCTTGGGCACCGCTTCGAAATGACTGTTGTGACATCCGCCTTGCCTGCCCATGGTTCTCACAAAGGAATGTCGATCGATGTCGTGTCAAAACCCAATTCCCGTCATCTTGTGCGCTGTATATTCAGCCGCTCCCGGCCGCACATAGTGCATGTCCATTATTGGGGCGACGTGGACGAACCTTGGTACAGGACGATTTTCGAGATCGCGGCTGAGTTCGGATGTCCGATATTGCAAAACATCAATACGCCGGTTGCTCCATTCGCTGGCGTGCGCATCGATCGCAATGTCTTCGTTTCGCACAGCGTCCTTGACCAATTCGGTTCGACCGTTCCGGCGAGCGTCATTTACCCTGGCATCGACCTGGACAGATTCGCGCCACCGCCTGTCATCGACCCAGATTCGTTCGATGCCATCGGCATGATCTATAGGCTCGAAACCGACAAGCTAGACAAGGACGCGATCGAATTATTTCTGGAAATTGCCAAAAGACGGCCAAAAACACGCATCGTCATCATCGGCGATGGATGCTTGTTTGCGCATTTCCGGTCGCGCGTCGAGCAAGAAGGGCGGTTTTCGCAATTTGAGTTTACCGGCTATGTGCCCTATGAAGATCTGCCTTCGCAGCTAGCGAGGTTCAGGACCTTCGTCGCGCCGGTGCGGCAAGAGAGCTTTGGTCAGGTAGTCCCTTTCGCCATGTGTGCAGGATTGGCGATCGCGGGCTACAATGTTGGCGCCATTCCCGAAATTCTTGGTAGCACGGAGACGCTCGGCGAAACTCTCGACGAAACGGTGGAAATCATCACCGCGCTTCTCGACGATCCCAAGCGGATCGCGGCTCTTGGCGAACGGAATCGCGCAATCGCGCTTGAACGGTTTTCGGTGGAGGATATGGCAATCCGCTATTTCCAGGTCTACCGGGATCTTGCGCCGCGAGAAGTCGATATTCTAAGCGGCCTTCCAGACGCGGTTCATTTTCCGATTTAACGAGTGCAATTATTATGACGGTGAGAGCCCTCGTTACGGGCGCCAGCGGCTTTCTCGGCCGCGCCCTCGTCCCAGCTCTGTTGGCCGTGGGTGAAAGCGTGGTCGCGACCGGCCGCAAGACCTGCCCCTTTGCGCCGCATCCGCGGCTGATCTGGCGGCAGGCCGATCTCGCCGATCCGGCCGCGCCGCTGGCCGGACTCCTGCGCGGCGTCGATACAATCTATCACTTGAGCTGGTCGACGATCCCCGCCGATTCCAATATAGCGCCTTCCGAAGACGCACGGATCAACATTGTCGGGTCCTTGCGCTTGCTCGAAAGCGTCGAGCGTGGAACAAGCCCGCGGTTCATATTCGCGTCCTCCGGTGGAACGGTCTACGGGCGGCTCGTTAAGGCGCCGGCGCCGGAGGAGCATCCCCTGAGGCCGCTGTCCGCCTACGGAGTGTCAAAACGGTCGGTCGAAACCTATCTCGATCTTTTTGCGTCATTTGGCGCCATTAGGCCGGTGTCGCTCAGGATCGGAAATCTGTTCGGACCGGGGCAGGAGACCGCGCGGCTTTTCGGCGCCGTCGCTCACTTCAGCAAACGCGCGCTCGCGGGCGTCCCGATCCACATGTTTGGCGATGGCGCGGTCGTGCGCGACTATGTTTATATCGACGACGCCGTGGAAGCGCTGGTGCGCGCCGGGCATACGGAAGGTATCTCCGTAGCGCTCAACATTGGCAGCGGCAAGGGCCATTCGCTGAACGACATCGTTGCCGTTCTTCAGCAGCATTTGGCTAAGCAGATCATGGTCGAGCGCGAGCCAGGAAGGCCATTCGACGTGCCGGTCTCGGTGCTCGATTCGGCCAAAGCCCGGCACGAACTCGGCTGGTCGGCACGCGTTTCCTTCGAGGAAGGCGTGGCAAGAACCCTCGCAAGCATGGCCGACGCCGTCACATGAAAATCGCGCTCTATGTTCATTGCTTTTTCCCGCGCCATTTTTATGGCACGGAGGCCTATACCCTGGCCCTTGCAAAAGAACTCGCCGTGGCCGGGCATGAACCTGTCGTGGTTTCCGCGACCTTGGCCGGCGAACCGGGCCAAAAAAACGTCGTCGAAGACTATGTCCATGATGGCGTTCGGGTCTTCTCAATCGATAAGAATCTTTTCCCGAACCGCTGCGTTCGCGACAGCTACGAGCAGCCCGCGCTCCGGCATCTCCATGAGCGTCTGCTTCGCCAGCTGCGGCCCGATGTCATTCATGTCTGCCATCTGATCAGCCACACGACGGCATTGCTCGACGTGGCGCAGAGGATGAACGTTCCGGTGTTTGCAACGTTGACCGATTTTTTCGGGTTTTGCTACAATAACCAGCTTGAGAGTGCGGAAGGGGCCCTCTGCGACGGGCCGGACCCGGAGCGCGCCAATTGCATCGCCTGTTTTCTCAAGGTCGCGGGCTCGCGTCTGAACGCCGAATTCATCGCCAAGGCTGGCGGAAACGAGGTTGTGCGGGCTGCCGTCTCACGCCAGCTCGCGAAGCTCGGCCGCCGCGAGCGACAGCCCTTCACCATCAGCTCCTTTGCTCCAAACGACATCGTCCTGCGGCCCGGAATTTTACGCCGCGCGATGGAGGTTTATCGCGAGGCCATCGCGCCTACCCTCTTCCTAAAGGGCGCCTATGAGCGCAATGGTTTTCCCGCGCCCTTACGCCTCAGCCATTTCGGCATCGAAATCGATCGCGCGCCCAAACCGGCGCGGCGCGATGGCGGCGCGGTGAGGCTTGGCTTCATCGGCCAGCTATGCCCGCACAAGGGAGCGCATATCCTGGTCGAGGCCTTTCGCGCCAGCGGCCGCGCCAATCTTTCGCTCAGCCTATGGGGGCCGCAGGATCAAGATCCAGCGTATTACGCCCAATTGCGGCAGCAGGCGGCGGGACTACAGATCAAATTTCCGGGAATTTTGCCGCGGGCGGAACTGGCGGAGGCTTTCGGCACGCTGGACTACCTCGCAATTCCGTCCACTTGGTACGAGAATAGCCCGCTCATTCTCTTGCAGGCCTTGGCGACGCATACGCCGGTGATCGTGGCGGATGTGCCCGGGATGACGGAATTCGTCGAAAACGGCGTCAATGGATTTCATTTCGCGCGCGGCGATCTCGGTAGCCTTACCGCCATATTACGTAAAGTCGCGGACGAGCCCCATCTCGCCAGCGAGATGTGCGCCGCTAGTTCCTACGAGAGGGTCCCGGCCGATATGGCCCGCGATCTCCTCGCCCTCTATGCGGCGCATGGTCTCGTTGCGCCCAATTAGCCGGATTCCAAGGCCCCGCCGGCGCGGGAAAGCCGGTGGGGCGATCGCCGACGCCGCGTTGTCGCATGGCACTGGGGTCCCTTGCATCCCATGGTCATGATAACGGGTGACTTTCCTGGACCGGCGATTTATCGACGCCGTTTCGACAAAATGGTTGGTTACGATTTCCTCTTCAAAGGGGCCAATCATGATCTCCAGGGACGGGCCGCCCTAAGACGCCTCCGACGGCGGTTCGAAAGCGCATGGGACGCATGGTGTGACTGCATCCAATTCCAATTCCGGTGACCCAGCGAAGGCTGGCGCACTTGCCGGGATGCACGCGGCTGCTCTCGAACGCGCCGCGATAGCCTCGGAGGAATTGCGTCGCTCGGCGCGCTCGGTGCGGCTCGCCAACGCAAGGACCGTCTCGCGGACAAGCTGGGCCATCACCGCGCGAATTGCCTATCAGACTTTCAGTCCAATCCGGCGATCCCGCTCTGGCCTGTTCGGGTTTCTGGCTTTTTTCGTCACGCCGGCCCTGTTGGTGGTTGTTTATTTCTCGCTCATTGCTTCGAGCCATTACACTTCGGAGGCGCGTTTTGCGGTCAGAGGCGGCGCGCGGCCGCCGATAGACGCCATCTCGGCTCTGACCGGCATTGCATCCTTCACGCAAGTGCAGGATTCTCTCATCGTCGTCAATTATGTGAAAAGCCAGGCCCTGGTCGAAGCGCTCGATCGTCAGCTCGGCCTTCGCGCGATCTTTGGACGCGACGGAATCGACTGGATTTCCCGCTTTAATGCCGAGGATCCCATCGAAGATCTCGTCAAATATTGGCAATGGCACATCAAAACGTCGATCGAAGCGCCGTCCGGGATCGTGACAATGCGGGTGAGTGCATTTTCGCCGGAAGAGGCGCTCAGAATCGCCAACGCAACGGTCGATTTGAGCGAGCGCCTGGTGAACGGGCTTTCGACCCGCGCGCGTCAAGACGCGGTCACCGAAGCAGAAGCGGAGCTTGCGCGGGCCGAAACGCGCCTGACCAATGCGCTCGCGACCATGCGTGATCTCCGCAACCAGCAATCGACGCTCGATCCGCAACGCACGGCCGAGGGAATCGGCCGCTTGATCGCGGAGCTCCGCCTAGAAAAAATCCGCCTCGAACAGGAACTGACGGCATCGAAGCGGGGAAATGTCAGCGAATCCGCGCCGCAGGTTCAGATCATGCGCACGCGCGTCGACGTGATCGGCGAACAGATTACCGGCCTCGAGCAGCTTTTAACTTCGCGAGACGATGCGACGCCCGGGACAATCGCCGGAAAGATTACTCGCTTCGACGAGTTCGAACTTGAGCAGCAGATCGCCGAAAAACAATATACGCTGGCCGCCGCCGCCCTCGAGCGCTCGCGGGTCAACGCGCAGGGAAAGAACGTCTATCTCGCGACGTTCGTCCATCCGGTTCTTCCGCGGACCTCAACCTATCCAAAACGAGTCCTCTTCAGCTTGCTTGGAATAGCCGCGGCCGCCTTGCTTTATGCGATTGGCATGGCTCTTTGGCGGATGGCGGTCCGCAAGCTCGCGACGTGATGAGCGCAATGATCCGGCTTTCCCGTGTGTCAAAATTATACCGAACCGAGAACCATCGGAAGGTCGTTCTCGACGACGTGACGTATTCGTTCGATACGCGGTACACCTATGGCATCTTCGGCTCGAACGGGGCGGGAAAATCGACGCTTCTGCGCCTGATCGGCGGCACCGAGCTGCCCAATTCGGGGCAAATCTTCCGTGATCTCCGGATCTCCTGGCCGCTCGGCTTCGGCGGCGGATTTCATCCCCTGATGACCGGGCGCGAGAATATCAAATTCGTTAGCCGGATATACGGCGCCAACCTGCGGCGGGTGATCGATTTCGTCGAGTATTTTTCCGAACTCGGAAATTATCTCGACATGCCGGTCAGCACCTATTCCTCCGGCATGCAGGCCCGTCTCGCCTTCGGCCTCTCCATGGCTATCGATTTCGATTGCTACCTCGTCGACGAAATCACCGCCGTCGGCGACGCGAGATTCGGCTTGCGGTGCAGACAGGCGTTCGAAGAAAAACGCGGCCGCAGCAGCATGATCATGGTGTCGCATGACATCGGGACGATTAAGGCCTATTGTGACCGCGGCCTCGTGCTTTACCGCGGTAAGCTCGTGGCCTTCGGTCACATCGACGATGCCATCGAGTTCTACCGGAAAAATCTTTGATAATTTACCCGAAAGCCGCCTCGGTCCGGCGCGGCGTCTCTGGGAACAATGACTAGGACAATGACAAACTTCATTTTGATCCGGAGGCGATAATGGAAGCAACGCCGGTCACAGAGCCGATGCGGCGGCTAGGCGCTTCCCCGCTCGCGATCAACGCGGCCGCGATCGGGGCGATCCTGTTGCGCGATATTAAACTGCGAGCGGGACCGTACTATACAGGATTTTTGATGATTTTATTGTTGCCTCTGGCGCATTTACTGATCGTTGTGATAGTTTTCCACATCTTTGGCCGCTTGGCTCCGCAAGGAACGGATCAGGTGGTCTATTTCGGCTTGTCCATCCTGCCCTTCGTGATTTACACATATTTGTCGCGGCAGATTGTCATATCGCTCGCCGAAAACCGTCCGCTTCTTTATTTTAATCGTGTGAAGATTTTCGATATTCTCCTTGCAAGAGTTATCTTGGAGGCGACCGGCTCCGTCGTTGTTTTTATTATTTTTGTCTGCGTATTGGCGGTTTATTCAACTGATTTTTCGCCTCGCGACTGGCCTGGGATCGTGTTCGCGGTCGCCGCAACGATTTATTTTGGTTTTTCTTTTGGTGTTCCCAATGCGTTGATCGCCCATGTCCTCCCGGTTTGGTATATGTTTTTCAATTTTACCATACCCGTGTTTTGGCTCGCATCCGGCATTGTTTTCTTGCCCACAGCCATTCAGGACCCTTATGACCGGTGGCTTGCCTTGAACCCCCTGCTGCAATGCGTCGAGTGGATTCGTTATGCTTATTACGAGGACTATCCAGACAAACTTCTCAATATTCCCTACCTCATCACCTTTGCGACGGCGTGTCTTGCCGTCAGCTTGATCGCTGAAAGGCTCGCGAGGCGTGTGCTACTTTCAAAGTAATATCAAGTCCCAGCGATCATGATCAATGCGCCGATTGTATGCTCCGGTGAGCATGATCTTCGGAGCTGGCCGCCAAAAAGACAATCTGCGCCATCTCCTCGGCAGACGTGGGGCCACATGCCGGTGGCGGCCGTCGATGCCGATGCTTGACGCTTGCAAACGAGCGCGCAATGGGCGATTTGAAACCTAGGTTGCCGGCTTCCGATGAGGTTTCGGTTTTATGCCACCGCGATTGTGCCGCCTCAAAAAAGCCGCGCCCAATTCCGGTACGTGAGTAGGCGGAAAGGAGCTAATTCTAGGATGATTAGCCGCTTGATCGCCGCCTTAAATGCGTGGCGCAGTGTTCGGCGCGCCCAACCGACTGGCAGTGCGCTTTTGACGCAAGCAGAGCAAACGGTCGGCGCCGTGAAGACGCGCAAGGTGGCATCGTTCTGGGATGAGAATGCCGGGAGACATTGCGAGCCGTTCGCGCACTGGGAGAGTCCAGCGCCGATCCAGCATGCCCTTAACAAGCTCGTCACTGGCGATATTTCGATCCATCCGCCGGTATGGTTCATGCGGCATTATGGTCCGTTCGCTCATGTCGCCGAACTCGGCTGCGGCGATGGAATTCTGGTTCACGCTCTCCTTTGCGGCGATCCTGGCCTGACAGCGGACGCCTACGACATTTCGACGGCATCGCTAGCCAGCGCGGCGGAGCGAATCAAGACCCATTGCGGCACAACCGAGAGGTGCCGTTTTTTGCCGATCGACCTCAACGAAGAGATCCTGCCGGAGGCTGCCTACGACGCCGTGCTGACCACTGGCACAATGCACCACCTCGAGAACCTCGACTTCTGCTTCAGAAACATCGGGCGGTCGCTGCGGCCTGGCGGCTATCTGTGGCTGAACGACTATGTCGGACCAAACCGCTTCCAGTGGTCCAACACGCAGATGCGTCTCGCCGACGAGCTCCTGGCGCTCGTGCCGAAGGCATGGCGCCGGCGCGATAAGGTTGCCCGCTGCGATGCGGCCGCGCTCCGCGCCATGGATCCTCCGAGGCGGTCGCCCCCCAGCACATCGAGGCGGCGCTGGCCGCGCATTTCGAGATCGTCCAGAAATGGGCGCGCGGCGGCACCTTGCTCGCGCCGATTTTTGGCAGCGGTTGCCTCCACGCCGCCATGGCCGATAGCC